>DAOLDG010000009.1:0-12206 GCA_035327465.1 Candidatus Doudnaibacteriota bacterium | reverse complement strand
GGCAACACGCACCGAGCCAGCAACGATAGCCCCAACTCGAGCATAGCGACGCTTGTTTTTACCTTGCACGCTAAACAAGTTGACGACCTTCGCGCCAGTGTTGTCTGCTATTTTAATGTAAGAACGAATTTGTAACATAGGTAATTAAAGTGTGTGGAGATTAAACTTTCTTAAGAACTGTAAATCGCTTATCTTTACTAATGGGCCTACTGGATTCGATAACAACTTTATCACCAATAGAGCAACTATTATCAGCATCATGAGCTTTATAGCGATAAGACTTAGTATAACTCTTGTGATACTTGGGATGTCGCTTCACGAGATCGACTTTTACGACCACAGTTTTGTCCATTTTGTTAGAAACGACAATACCTGTTAGTTGTTGTTTGCTTTGAGTAGTCATATGCTTAATTTGCTCTAATAAAAGTTAGGATGCGAGCAATATCCTTACGAACTGCTTGCAATTCATTGGTATTCTTAACTTGCCCCAGTTTAATCTTCATGCGGAGGTTTTCACGCTTTTCTTGCAAAGCAATTAAGTCTTTGCGTAAATCAGCGGCTTCTTTTTTTGAGAGTTCAGAATACTTCATAATAAAGGGGTGGATAACACGATTGATTGATAGTTAAACAAAACTAGTTAGGAAATTTGATTACTGCTTAATAAGAAATTTAGTTTTTACTGGTAACTTATGTGCGGCCAAGCGCATAGCTTCGCGCGCAGCTGGTTCACTAACTCCATCCATTTCAAATAAAATTCGGCCTTTCTTAACGACTGCCACAAAATGCGAAACCGCACCCTTACCACTACCCATCACGGATTCATTGCCATGATCTGTAATCGGTTTATCGGGAAAAATACGGATCCAAATTTTACCACCACGCTGAACACTTCGAGTCATTGCACGGCGCGCCGCTTCAATCTGGCGAGCGGTTACGAACCGGCCTTCCATAGCTTTGAGCGCAAAATTACCAAACGCAATACTATTACCAGAGGTAGCTTTGCCTTTATTATGACCGCGATGGTGTTTACGGTGTTTGACCTTTTTTGGAATTAACATAGATTTACTTGGAGGGGAAAACCCGGGTCCCTCTTAGCGAGGCCCACGTCCGACATTTTCACAGAAAATGTCGGACTGCCTCCCCTTTCCGGAAGGTTTCTTCGCTGCGAGCAAAGCCCGACAGCTCAGAACTAATAAATAGATTAAGTGATTCTTTTACAGAACGTTGATTGCCATTCTGAGCGCAGGGAGGAATCAAGCTGATTCTTCGCTAGGCTCAGAGTGACAATGCCAGTTTGTAAAAGGGAAATTATTTTACTGCTTCTTTCTTGCTACCAAAGACATCGCCGCGATAAATCCAAACCTTAACTCCGATGGTGCCATAAGTAGTATGGGCAGTCGCGCGAGCAAAATCGATGTCGGCTCGTAGGGTGTGGAGTGGAATCTTTCCAGAAGAAAGGTGTTCGGTGCGGGCAATTTCTGCCCCATTGAGACGACCGCCAACCGCGACTTTAACACCTTTTGCGCCAGCTTGCATTACTTGCTCTAAAGCCTGCTTCATCAAGCGACGAAAAGCCACGCGGCGTTCAATCTGCTCGGCAATACCATTTGCGATTACTTGAGCGTGCAAATTCATATCTCGATCGCGAATTTCTTCGATATTCACTTTTAATTCGCTCTTGATACGTAATTCTTTTTTCACACGCTTCTTTAACTCTTCAATTCCCGCGCCGCCTTTACCAATAATCAATCCTGGCTTAGTGGTATGAACAACGATAGTAATTGTACCATCATTCAGACGTTCGATATCGATTCGAGATAAGCCTGCTTTACGCAAATGCTTTTCCAAATACTCACGAATTTTAATATCTTCGTGCAGTTGCGCAACATAGTTGCTCTTCGAAAACCACTTGGACTTCCAAGTCTCGGTAATCTTTAATCGAAATGAAGTTGGATTAATCTTATGGCCCATTCGTCCTCCCGCTAAGCGGGACTCCTCTCAAATTTTTGCCGAACCTTCATCGATATTATTTTAAAAATATTAATCGGTCCAAGCAATTATTTGGTTGTCTTAATGCTGATCTTATCAGGCAATGCTAGGTGGCAACGATTTGCCTACTAACAACGCCCGATAAGTAAATTAATTATCTTTGTAAATTTTCTGGGGTAACCTTAGTATCTACGGAACCGGCTTCGTTCTCGCGGTGAACAGCTTTCACTTTCGACTCTGGCTTAAGCTTGCTAACCGATTCTACAGGTTTACCTAGTTGTCCTTCTTGAGTTTGCACAGGCTCTGCTTGTTTCTTCACTTTTGGAATTTTTGCTGCAGTTTTTGGCTTCACATCACGTTCTTCTAGTACCACATTTACATGCGACATCTTTCGGCGAATAATGAAAGCACTACCGCGCGCTCGTGGAAACGAACGTTGCAAAACTGGACCCATATCCGTAGTAATCGTCTTAATGTATAGTTGGTCGCGATTAAGTGAATAGTTGTTCTCGGCATTCGCTACCGCAGATTGCAAAACTTTTGTAACCATACTCGCTGCTTTCTTATTCGTAAATTGCAATTGCACCAAAGCATCGGCAACGCGCATACCATTTACTAAGTTTGTTACCAAACGAACCTTGCGAGGTGAAATACGAAGATTGCGAGCATGAGCTCGAACCTCGATCTTCTTATTTGGTTGTGCAGTTTTTTCTGCCATAAAATTATTAAGTGATAACTAACGATTATTTACCAGCGGCTTTCTGCTCTTTTGCAAGTTTACCGCCGTGACTAATAAACTTACGAGTTGGAGCAAATTCGCCTAGTTTATGTCCTACCATATTTTCTGTAACAAATACTTCTATGTGCTGCTTGCCATTATGAACAAGGAAAGTAAAACCAACCATTTCGGGAGCAATGGCACAATCTCGCGCCCAAGTTTTGATGCGATCGCCAGGCTTACCGGCGAGCACTTTCTTGAGTACACGAGGATCAATATATGGACCTTTTTTTAAACTTCTAGACATTAGATTGATAGTAACGAGTTAAAAACTTCGAGTCCCCCCTCACGAGGGGGAGGAGATAAAAATAAATTAACGTTTCTTCGCGCGACGCTTCACAATAAACTTGCCGGACGGCTTCTTCTTATCGCGAGTCTTCACGCCAAGTGCATGCTTACCCCATGGAGTTTTTGGATATTTCAGACCGATTGAATTACGACCTTCTCCACCACCATGAGGGTGATCCACTGGGTTCATCACCTTACCACGCACAGTTGGACGCCAACCCATATGACGCTTGCGACCAGCTTTACCGATTCGAACGTTCATCCAGTCGGCATTAGAAAGTGTACCAATCGAGGCAGTCGCAGTTTCACGGACTTTGCGAATTTCACCAGACGGAAGTTTTAAAAATGCATAACCACCTTCTAGGTTTTGTAATGTTACACCTGCTCCAGCGCTCCGAGCTAACTTTCCACCATGACCTGGCACCAACTCAACATCATGTATCATGCTACCAACTGGAATATGGGCGAGCGGTAAACGATTCCCAGGATGAATTTCCGCAGTCTCGCTAAACATTACCTCATCACCTACTTTTAAACCAGTAGGAGTTAAAATGAAACGCTTTACACCATCACGATAAGCAATTAACGAAATAAAGCTAGTGCGAGTTGGGTCGTACTCAATGCTTTTAACTTTGCCAGGAATACCATGGCGATCAACGCGGCTAAAATCAACGATGCGCACTTTTTTATTAGCGCCGCCGCCGCGATGACGAACCGTAATCTTGCCAGAATTATTGCGACCAGCATTCTTTGCCTTACTCATAATTAAAGACTTCGGAGTTTTCTCTGTTTTATGCAATACAGAATAATCGGTTACGCTGTGTTTCCGACGTCCTGGAGTAGTTGGTTTGTAAACTTTAATAGCCATAGGATTCGACTTGGAAGAGGAAAACTTGGTCCCGCTCATCGGGACAAAGGTCCTACATTTTCACAGAAAATGTAGGATTACCTCCCCTTCCCGGAGGTTTCTTCGCTGCCCGCTGGGCGGGGACAGCTCAGAGTCTATTTAAAATAAATTACTATTGTCGATAGTAAGAAGTAAAGCACAGGATTTCTACATTCTACTTCTTACCATCCACATTTTAATGTTAGGTAGGTTCTACGATATTAATCTTCTTGCTGTCTTTAGTTAGGGTAATAATAGCTTTTTTGAAACCACTGCGCTGGCCAGTAATGGGGCCAAAACGACGCTTTTTACCAGCTACATTCACCATATTCACATTTGCAACTTTTACTCCATACATCTTTTCAATCGCGCGACGCACCTCAACTTTATTAAGTTTGCCATAAACTGTAAAAATATATTGATTAAAGCGATCTACGAAACCAGCTTTTTCGGATACGCGCGGCACAATTAAACCCTTGTTGCCGATACCGCTGTGAGCCACGTCTAACAATTGCGGAGCCTTTGCTTCGGTTTCAGTAATTTCATCAGTAGTAGGAGTGTCCTGTACAGTAACTTTCTGATTATCGGTATTCTCTTTTTTATTAAAAATTGCCATGTCTTTATACTTGTCTTGCGAGCCTGCTCATAATGGCAGGAAACAATCTAAATTATTATATGTGCAAACCACAGATTACTTTGCCGCCCCTCCTAGCGGGACTCCTCGCAATGACAGTTATTTTGCTTTCTTAGTTACAGACTTTGCAGTCGTTTGCTTTGCTACCGGTTTAGGAGCAGTCTTCTTAACTGATTCTTTTAAATAAGTTTTCTCGATGACCGGCAAGCTATCTTTCAATACAATCATACTGTCGGCTTTAAGGATATCGGTAACATTTAAACTGGTTGCGAGCGCAGTGGTAATCTCTTGCAAGTTACGCGAAGCGCGCACCAAGGAGTCATCTTTTTTCGGCATAACCAGCATTTGCTTCTTACCGAGAGTGTCCATCTTTGTGTGAAAAGCTTGCATGAACTTGATAAACTCTTTGGTCTTTGGAGCTTCGAGATTAAGACCTTCGATAACAATTAAGCGACCATCTTTAGCTTTGTCGGATAGGGACATAAATAAAGCTTTAGTCTTCGCCTTCTTATTGATCTTTAAGGACCAATTTCTGTCGCTACGCGGACCAAAGGTGACACCACCATGTCGCCAAATCGGACTGCGAATCGAACCGGCTCGAGCGCGTCCAGTACCTTTTTGACGCCAAGGCTTCTTACCGCCACCAGAGACTTCGCCGCGAGTTTTGGTGTGAGCCAAACCTTTGCGAGCATTGTTGGCTTGCGCGCGAACTGCTTCGGCTAGCAAGTGCAAAGATGGCTTTACAGCAAAGATGTGATCGCTAATTTCGATCTCGCCGACGGATTCTGCGTTCTGATTGTAAACTTTAATCTTCATCTGAATTTAAGTGATATTAGGAATTTCATTTTTGCGTCGAATTCGCGAAGCCAACGAGGAGCGGAGCGCCGCGTACTGAAACGTACGCAAAGCGGCTACCTGCGCTGGCGACAAAGAAGTCGGCCAAAAATGGAATTTCTGTTATTTCTTCTTCTTAGTTTCGACTACTTCTTGGAACAACGGCTTGGTAACGCCAGTGGTCACAATCTTGACCATTCCATTTGGATGTCCAGGTACCGCGCCCTTTATCATAATCAAGCCTTTGGCAACATCAACATCGACAACTTGTAAGTTCTTAACGGTGACTTGGGAATTTCCCATATGACCTGCCATACGGCGACCTTTATTAACGTGTTGCGGATAACGAGAACCGATAGAACCAACACTACGAGGTTTATCGTGACCATGAGATGCTGGAAAACCAGCAAAACCGTGACGCTTCATTACACCAGTAAATCCACGACCCTTCATTACCCCAGTGACATTTACCATTTCACCAGTTTCGAAAATAGATGTATCAATCTTTTGGCCAACTTGGAATTCACTTGGGTTCTCGACCCGAAATTCCACAAACTTGCCAAAAGTTCCGAGATTCTTTGAGTGACCGGTTTTCGCCTTGTTAGAGTGACGACTACCGGCAACTTTCGGGCTAATTCCAACCTGAACGGCATTGTAACCATCTTTAGTTTCCGCAGTTTTCACTTGCGTAACCACTAACTCTGGCGCCTTGACCACGGTAACGGGAATGACTTCACCGTTTTCGGCAAAAAACTGAGTCATATTAAGTTTCTTTCCTACAATAAATTTCATACTGTTTTGATTGGTTTGGCAGAGCCAAACATCACTTTCTTAATAAAAAAACTGGGACTATTTCCCAGCATACAAAAGCTCACCAAACTGATGGACTCAATATGTTGGTAAATAGTTATCTGTCTTAGTCAGCTTTCTGGACTGAATTTAAGGCAGAACTAATCTACTCTCTTATTTAACTCATTTTGATTTCTACATCCACACCAGCCGGCAGGCTAAGGTTGGTAAGAGAATCTATGGTTTTTGGCGTAGCTTCGAGGATATCGATCATGCGCTTGTGAGTGCGCATTTCGAACTGCTCGCGGCTATCTTTATGCACGAAAGTGGAACGCAATACCGTGTATTTGCGCTTCGCGGTCGGCAAAGGCACAGGGCCCGAAATGGTCGCCCCAGTGCGCTTGGCTGTTTCAACGATCTGTTTCGCGCTCTGATCAATCAGTTTATGATCGTAAGCGCGGATCTTGATGCGAATTTTCGGCTTGTGGTCGCCTTTTTCCATAAAATGAATTGACAATATGCTGTAATGGAATTCTCGCGATAGAATAAATGTCATCCCGGACTTGATCCAGGATCTCGCTTATTTAAGCGATTTACAGCAATTAAAATTGCTCGGCTATCTAGCCAGCAAACTATGACCAATTTTAGCTGATATTCATAGCAATGTCAAATGTTTTTCTACTATTTCATCAGAAAATAGTAAGTATTGACAAATATACTAGAAAGTGCTATAATAATTTGGTTAGAAAAATACAACTTGGAGGACAAATATGATTAAGCACGTTATTGCAGTATCGGTGGCGGTTGCCACTTTCGCGATCGGAACTTTTTTTGGAACATTTCTCTCGGAACCGGCACAAGCTAATCCTGTGAAAATTCAAACAGCAGTTCCGGTTCGACCTATAATCAACAAATCTGTTGGGTCGGTACCCATTCGCCCGACGCGCGTATCCGAAGAAACTCGAAACATGATCACAGCGAGGGTTTATGAAGGCTACTCAGTGAATCGCAAGACCTACAGCGCGACCTCTAAAGCCCTAACGGACTTCTCTGGCAGAAATGCCGAACAAATGGCAGACACGGTGCAATTCAGTTTTGAATTAGCAAAAAAATTTGCCAAGATTCGTGAAGAGATTCAGAAGCATGGCCTTACTCAAGAGGAGGTTGGGTCGGCCGAGAAAGATAGCCGTGAGATGGAGCTCGAGCTCTACCGGATCGTTATCAAAGGTTTGGATCATATTGCCGCCACTGGAAAAACCTCGATGCGCGGTATATGGAAAGGTGGAGGCTTCCACGATAAAGCCTACACACTACAAACCAAAGAAAAAGTACAGGAGTGGTTCATCGACCCTCTGCTTTAACAAAACGGTTATAAAATAATTTCTAAGAGCCTAACCAGCTCTTTTTTTATACTATCTTGCTTGGAATAAATTTTAAATTTTTACTGAAGAACATGACCTCCTTACCAACAGTGCCATTTATCAGACTATAATTTAAATTATATTTTCTCTTACTATATTGCCTGTATAAATTTAGTATTTCAGGAACCTTGTCATACGAAACAATCCATTTAGAACCTTTTATATTACTAATCATATTAGCTACTAACACATGATCATTATGTTTATAGTAGTTTATATATAAATCCTTACCTTTTATATAATAAGGAGGGTCAAAATATATTAAAGTCTTTGTGGGTAATTTCCCAGAAATCTCATTAACTAACCGCACGCTATCCCAATTATAAATTTTTATCTGCTTTTTATACTTCGCAATTAATTCAATCTGATTAATCAACCTCTTTTTATTAAACCGATCCCCGATACTCCATTCACTGTCCTGCGTCATTCCCCCTATGGGTCCAGCTTTTAATATGCCCGATCTGTTTGTCCTGTTTAAGAAAAAGGTTGAGAATCCTAAATCAAAAAGCCGAGCCCTCTCTTTATTAGACTGTATTCTCTTTTGCTTTTTCCACACATTAATATTAACTTTAGTATTTCGAATTTTATTACAAAAACCGTCAGTCTTATTTATAATGGAATGCCAAAAAGCGTAAACAGATTTATCATAATCGTTGATAATTATTTCTGAAACATACCCTTCTATTAACAGAGTTAAGGCAATGGAGGCTCCGCCTGCATAAGGTTCAATGTAAACACCGTTCTTAAGTTTGTTTTTTAAAACTACATCCTTTAAGAAAGGAGATATTTTATTTTTTCCGCCAGGGTATCTGAGAGGTGAATAAAACTCCATATTACTTTACCAAAAAATTAAATAATGGTTCTGCGTTAACCCAAAAGTCCTTTACGCTAGTTGAGGTAGACATATATTTTTCATTATGCACTATCTGATTTAAATTTAGATTAAACCCATTAACGTTTAATGTAGACACAGCTTTGTTTAAATCATTGTCAGATATAAAATGCTTATTGATATAATTAATTTTCTCCTTCAAACTTTTATACTCAATAATTTTACCCCCCTGGGTTTTAACTAACAAAGAGTCGTATTTGTCGAAGTGTAAATGTTGTCCTTTTAAATAATTTTTTACAGATAACTCTATTAAAACTCTCATTAAAAACCCGACAGCATGAGGAGTGATATCAACAGGTACAACTTGTAGTTCCTTAAATATACTGATTATCTTTTTAGGCACCTTTCTGGGCGGGTTATCAGAAGGATTGATTAAAGAAGTGTATTTGGGCTCAGGAAACTTTTTCTCTTTTTTCTTTTTAGGAAGAATCTGAGATTTTGGAGAAAATGGAATTTTATTCAGTTTTATCTTAGTAATTAAATCCTTTCTATCATCTTTACTATAAATAGACTTGACGGCAAAACCTGGTTTATCTACTACTGCTACCAATTTCTCCAGGTTCTTTAAAGATTTATTTACCGGGTCTGCAAATTTCAACACTCCGTTCTCGTGTTTTAAACCTATTTTTATTCTGATATCAGGGTCTGTCAATAACCGTCCTAAGTTCGTAATCTTGAGTTGAGTCAAAGAATTGAGAGTAGCTTTTGTAGTATTTTTATTTTCCCTTAACAATTCAATAGCTTGTAATTCTAATGGTAGTTCTTCTACGCTTTTTTTCCCGAAACGTTGAAATTGCTCTGAATTCCATTTTTCAACACCGACACCTTCATTTTTTCCGGTATGCTTTAGCTTAATCCATTCTTCTGTATCTATTTCGTTAAAATACACTGTGCAATAAATATATTTGGGAGCTAAATGACCTTTTTGGCTTTTTATAATAAGGAACTTATTCTTTAGTGTTTCATTATCGAAGATTAGATTTGGATTTTCTACCAGCTTCAATGCAATTATTCTTCTGTTACCTTCTTTCACAAAATACTTCTTAGATTTTCTTATCAGTATTGGTAAATCAGTTGGGTTAAAACCTTTATCTATGATATGCTCAGCCAAATTCAAAAGCTTGTCCCCTTGATCCCTAATCATTTTTTGAATCGCTTCTGTCTCTGAGTAGGATTTATCAAATCGAGGATTTTCATCATAAAGGGATATTTCACTGATGGGAACTTTTTTGTATTCGAACTGTCTAACTAATCTTTTCTTGCTTATCATAGAGTCTTTATATTAAATCTCTTTCAAGTATAGCAAAAAACTCCCCTTTCGGGGAGTTTTAATTTAAACGGTTATTTATTAATCTTTACCACTACACCCGCTCCTACTGTACGACCGCCTTCGCGGATAGCGAACTTGCCTTTTTCTTCCAAAGCGATCGGAGTGATCAACTTTACGTCGATGGTAACAGTATCACCAGGCATAACCATTTCTTGGCCTTCTGGCAAAATTACTTCACCAGTCACGTCGGTTGTACGAACGTAGAACTGAGGCTTGTAACCCTTGAAGAATGGAGTGTGACGTCCGCCTTCTTCTTTGGTCAAAATGTAAACTTCAGCAGAGAACTCGGTATGAGGAGTAATAGAACCTGGCTTCGCCAAAACTTGGCCGCGTTCTACTTCTTCCTTCTTGATACCGCGGAGTAATAGACCGGCGTTATCACCAGCCATACCCTTGTCGAGCTGCTTGTTGAACATTTCTACACCAGTTACAACCGTCTTAGATGTCGGACGGATACCAACGATTTCAACTTCTTCGTTGATGTTGATGATGCCACGTTCGATACGACCGGTAACTACAGTACCGCGACCTTCAATGGTGAAGATGTCTTCGATAGGCATTAGGAAAGGCTTATCGGTTTCGCGGGTTGGTTCTGGGATGAAAGTATCCAAAGCTTCAACTAAAGCGGTGATGGTTTTTTCGTGTTCGGCATCGCCTTCAAGAGCTTTTAACGCAGAACCGCGGATGATTGGAGTATCTGCTCCAGGGAATTCGTACTTGTTTAGAAGATCACGAATTTCCTCTTCAACAAGATCCAAAAGTTCTGGATCAGAAACTTGGTCTACCTTGTTCATGTAAACAACGATGGAAGGTACGCCTACCTGACGAGCGAGCAAGATGTGTTCACGAGTTTGAGGCATAGGGCCATCGCTAGCGGACACTACAAGAATCGCACCATCCATTTGAGCAGCACCGGTAATCATGTTCTTGATGTAGTCGGCGTGACCAGGACAGTCTACGTGAGCGTAGTGACGCTTGTCGGATTCGTATTCGCTGTGCGAGGTATTAATGGTAATACCACGAGCTTTTTCTTCTGGTGCATTGTCGATCTGGTCGTAAGCTTTCGCTTTTGCCTGGCCAGTTTTCGCAAGCACGGTTGTGATAGCCGCAGTCAAAGTAGTTTTACCATGGTCAACGTGACCAATGGTTCCCACGTTGAGGTGAGGCTTTGAGCGATCAAATTGTTCTGCCATTTGATGCCTTTCGAGCTATAAAAAGTTTTCAATTCTTGTCCCGAGATACCCTCGCTCCTTCCCCACATCGATTTGGAGAAAAAGAGAGGGTTTCTCTTTTTTTCACGTAGGAATCCAGAAACAAAAAAGGATAAATTTATAGCGATTAATTATTATGAACCTGTCGTGAGTGACTCAGATTCTACTGATATTAAAATTGGCAACAAAGCTTGCGCCAATCAGTAAATATTTTAGGTTATTTTATGCTTGCCGTCAAGTTGTCAGAACAAAAGAAACGTGCCAGAATGTAAGCATCATACAGTAGGAGGTGCTATCATGACTGATAATAAGCAATGGCGCCAAAAATGGGAGTTAATCTCCGATGGTAAAAACACCAAGCAATTCTTTCATACTTGGCATGAGTCGGAAGAAATCGCTTTGGAGTTTGTCGGAAATTATTTTTCCGAATTCAAAAAGGGATTACCTGCTAAATACTACAGACCATTCGGTCTACCAGCGCTAAAATGCAACAAATCCAACGAACCTGAAGCAACATTCATCTGCGCTGGATTCATAACTCTGGTGCCCATATAAAAACAGCCTATGCCAAGGCTGTTATTTTTATATGTCATCAAAATTTGGTTTGATTTCTTCGTCGTCTGTTGAGACGCGCGGCGCGGCTAAGCGACCGTAGTTTGGATCCATTACTTCTTCGCGCGGGTCATAATCAATTTCTTCTATTCGGGAAGTCGCCGGATGAGAAACAAACAAACTCTTTGCGCGGTCTTGAATGAGCTGACCAATCGGCTCGGGCATTTTTACCTCACCGCTAAAAGTTTCTAAATTATTTCCGCCACTGAAATCCATATTGTCGCGCAACTGTGCTTCTAAAATTTCGCGATTAATTTTTTCTCTATCAACTTCTTCGGTTTGTGGTTTCTCGGAGCCACTAAGTTTTCGATATTCTGCTTCGCCAAGAAGTACCCCCTTCACCTCCCCATTATCTCCTACAATTACAACTTTTCCACTTTTTCCAGCAATTTGTAATAATTCTTGAATATTCATAATGTTATTTTATAGAACTAGATTGTTTCTGTCATTTGACAAAAATGATAAAAAAAAGTATAATCAAAAAATTACAGGAGGTTAGAATAAAAAATGGAGCTACTTTATTTTTTAGAGGGTATGGTGAA
>DAOLDG010000008.1:0-14038 GCA_035327465.1 Candidatus Doudnaibacteriota bacterium | reverse complement strand
GATTCCAGAGTTCGTTGCAAAATTGACAGAATTGCGGTTAGCACCAAAGCAGACTACTGGTCTGCAAGCATTTTTAGGAATTTTGCAGAAGTGTTATCAAATGCCAGTAGAAACTTCGCTAATGGAAGTATTAAAAGCATTAGTGAAGTTATCAGGTATCGACGATTCCTTGCGAGACGGTACCGAGCAAGGCGAAGTACGGCGCGAGAATGTGCGTGAACTATTTAATGTTACCGCGAAGTTCGATAACCTGCCTTGGCAGGAAGGGTTACAGTCTTTTTTGGAAGAAGTCGCACTGTTGACCGATTTAGATAATTTGGCAGATGAGCGCAATTCGGTTACATTAATGACTTTACATGCTGCTAAAGGTTTGGAGTTCGATACGGTATTTTTTATAGGTTTAGAAGAAGGAATTTTGCCTCACACCAACAGTTTATTTAATCCCGAAGATTTAGCTGAGGAGATTCGGCTGGCTTATGTGGGTTTAACTCGCGCACGCGCTCGTTTATTCTTGCTTTATGCTCAAAGTCGGCAGATGTTTGGTAGTTTTCAAACTAATGCGCCGTCTCGAATTTTGCACGCGCTGCCGCAAGAAGCTATAAATAGAGCCGCAGCGGCTAGCTTGCAAACTATGGATAGTGATTATAACTATGAACCATTTGAATAAGCATGACGATTGAAACTCTTCAAAATTTGTTAAAACATTATGGCTTAAGTCCCAATAAAACTTACGGTCAGCATTTTTTAATGGACGAAACTATTTTAGAGGACATGATTGATGTGGCAGCGGTTTCGCCAAAAGATACAATAGTAGAGATTGGCCCAGGGATTGGCAATCTTACCGAACGATTATTAGAGCGCGGCGCATCGGTGTTGGCAATCGAAAAGGACGAACAATTTTTGCCAGTTTTAGAGTCGCTCCAAAAAGAACATGAAAATTTTGCTTACGAATTAACCGATGCATTAAAATTTGATTTTGCTTCTAACCCACTTTTGGCAAATGGATACAAAGTTGTGGCGAACATTCCGTATTACATCACTGGTAAAATTGTGCAGATGTTTTTGGGTTTACACAACAAACCACAAAGCCTAACTTTACTAATGCAAAAAGAAGTGGCGCGTAATATTGTAGCCAAAGCAGGACAACTTAACTTGCTGGCGATTTCTGTTCAACTCTTTGGAGAAGCAGAATTAGTGGCTGTGGTGCCAGCTCATAAATTTTATCCTGCACCAAAAGTAGATAGCGCAGTGATTCATATTCAAATTTTTGAACAGCCAAAATATCAACTAGCCGATGAAAAAAAATTTTTCCGTGTCTTGCGAGCTTGTTTTACTGGGAAGCGGAAACAGATTCATAACACACTTACTAATAATCTTGGCTTACAAAAACCAGAGGTGTTACAAATTTTAGCAGAGGTGGGTGTGGCAGCAGAGGCTCGACCCCAACAGCTTACTATCGCAGACTGGATTAGCTTAGTAGAGAAGATTAGCTTGTCTAAATAAATACTATTTCATAGATAGATTAAAGCAAGTTCTTTGGAACTTGCTTTAATCTTGCAAACATTTAGTTATTACCATTTAGAATAGTTAGAGCTTTACTGCATCACCAATGACAATATCGTATCTCTTGCTCCAACCGCTTGGAACTTCCAAAACGTGTGTTATATCTTGTGGGGCAGGATAAGTTGGGAGAGCATCTGAGAGCACATCATTGTTTTTGGGCGGGGGAATATTTTCTGTAATACCAACAATGCGGTTATTGGCTATCCAAATTATGTCGATTGCGAAATTCATATCTTTCATCCAAAAACTGGGACGGGAAATATTTGTGTTTCTAAAATCGAACAACATTCCATTAACATCTTCAAGGGATAACCGCTTGGATAAACCTTGCGCGCGCGACGCATCGGTATCAACCACTTCCACCAAGATAGTTTTATTTTTCACGGTAATCTGATGAGAATAGTTCTCCGCAATCGTAACCTCTTTTTTTACACTTGGGCGCGACGGTTCGGTAAAAGTTGGTCCTTGGCAACCAACAAAGAGTAGGAGCGGCGCGAGTATGATGATAACTAACTTTATGTACTTCACTATTGCCAAACTGAATAATTTCTGATATAATAATATCAAAGTTAGTTAGTTTTCGAAACAAAAATCAAAAGAAAAATTAGTTATGTCTAATCATTTCGTACAAAAAGTCGCGTCGGTGGTTTTGATTTTAGGAATTTTTGTGAGCATTTTTATGGCCGCGCAAACTGCTCGTGCAAATAATATTACGTTCGCAGAAAGCAATAACTCACCTGTTCTTGTGAAAGGAGTTTTTTAAATATATGAGTAATCGCCGCGACAAATTTCAAAAATTCGGTTTTAATGGTAACCATTTTGCTTTACTAGCAGTTGCGGTGGTCATGTTTGCTTTGTTGGCCGTGCCTCATACTGGATTGAATTTCTCGGCAATGTTTTCTCAATCAGATCAAAGGCAGACAACAACAACTTGGTGGCAAATGGATGCGATTGATGAGGACAAATTTTGGCAAGACTATGAAAACCAGTTTGCATTATTGGGTCAAGATTTTTTTGGTGGTCAGGTGGGTGGAGTACAAGAGGTTGCGGTAAGAGAGTTTAACCCGCGGGGACCTGCTTTTATGTCTTCGATACCATTTCAAATCAGATAATATTTCGACAAAACCGCTACCTTTGGAAGCGGTTTTTTTGTATCTATTTTTCCTTGGAGAAAATAGGCTTGGTGTGGTATAATTTTTGTAAGATTTAGCGGTTAATTGTAGCCTGTGACCAAGAAACAAACATCCAAACTCCTTAATTTTTTGCCTAATTTCAGAGTTTATAACTTAATTTCTGGTCTTACCAGAAAAGCAACCAAAAACAGCAAGCGGATTGTTTTTACATTCTTGCTCGCTGTTTTGTTTTTGCCTGTTGTGATAATAGGTTCTGATGTGCCAAACATAGCCCATGCTCAACAATCAGGTGGGGCGCAACTTCAACAATCGGGGGGTTGTGATTTAACTAGTCTTAATCGTTCAAATGCCACTGGTGATTATTCATTCCAACCATCGGATAGTAATGCGATTCTGCACGCTGATCAGAGATTTCAGCTCGGAATTAAGATAATCAATATCACTAATTCTGATCTCGCCCAAGCTTGTTACAGTGCAAACTCAAATATTCAGATAAGGCTTAATATAAAGTTATACTCTTGTCCAATACTTGGCCCTTGTATCATTGGTGGCCCAGGGTACGCACCTTTAGGAGAAGGGAATTTATCCGCTCCAGCCAGGCAAATTAGTGATTCGGATGGAAATGTGATTGGTATCGGTGGGTTATTCCAACAAACAACTGCCCGGCAGATAATTAGAGATTCCAATGGAGGACAACCGACCTATGTACTAGAATCACCATTTAATTCCTTGTACTTGTATTTTTATCCGAGCTTTTTTATTAGCGATTCAAATTTTACACCAATTCCGCTAGGAGATAGCACTGGTTTTAACCGAGAGACTACCACCCAAGGTCAACCAGGTCCACCAGGGGTAGTACCTCCGGATTTTGCTCCAGCGGTTCAAGGGACTAGTGAGGATAGAAGCGGTCCTGGAGCAGTTGGAGCCTTGTTCAATTTTTTACGAGAAACCATATCTTTTACGGTATTGATTATCACCACCATTATTTATTATATTTTTTCGGTAATCTTAGTGCCGTTGATTGTGGCGTTATTACAGATTCATCCTTACGAGGATAAATTTGTGAATTTCATTTACCCAGGTTGGATTATTCTTCGTAATATTTCGAACATCTTTTTTATCGTTGCCCTGTTGTGGATTGGTTTGCGTACAATTTTTCAATTAGACGACGCCGCGAAGAGTCGCAGTTTCATTGTCCGTTTAATTTTAATGGCCTTGTTAGTAAATTTTAGTCTAGTAATAGGACAAGCTATTGTGGGTATTGCCGACACCGTACAGGCCCAGTTTTTACCAGCGAACACTCGAGTAGTGGAAGCGCTTGGCCATAAGCTGATGGTTGATCCGATTCAAACATTTCGCGGAGATAGTAGCACACAGGACGCGTTCCTTAGTGATTTACCAAAGTCAATTGTGTTATTAGTCTTGGCTGTGGCTTCATTCTTTGCGTTTGTAGCTTTGATTGCGTTTTTGATAATTCGACTTGCAGCGTTATGGATATTGTATATGCTTTCGCCACTTGCGTATGTTGGACAAATTTTACCCCAAACTCGCTCTCAAGCAGAAAAGTGGTGGCGCGAATTTATTAAATACGCTTTCGCAGTTCCGATTATGGCCTTCTTTTTAAATATTTCTGCTTTAATGGCAGTATCGTTTTCTGGTCAACGAGGGGATGTGGTACAGGTTGACGGTTCTGGAAGCACAACTTTGTGGGGCACACTTAATGTCGGTGTTATTGGCGCAGAGGTGGTTGAGTATACGGTTACGGTGATGTCTCATTTCATCGTAATAGTGTTTTTGTTTATGGGAATGCATTTTGCTTTGAAATTTGGCGGCGCGGGTGCAGAAAAAATCGTCGATGGTGCGAAAACTGGCTTTAAGAAAGCATTTGAATGGCCTTATAAAGGCGCCAAAGCTGGGCTTGGTTTAGCTAAGGATGGGCTTGGTTTAGCTAAGGATGCGGCCGGCGATGCATTATCACAGCGTTATAAAACCAGTAAACCTAATCTTGCAGCAGCGATTTCTGCGGCTACGAGACCTGTTGCTACAGGTAAGATGTTGCGAGATAGATTATGGACTCAACCAAAGAAAAAACAAACAGAACGGTTAGAAGAAACACGTAAACCCTTGGATAAATTTGCTGATAATGTTGGGAATAATAAAATTTTAGCGGCGAAAATGTTGGCTTATAAAGCTGCTGGTAATAGCGCTAAGGCAATGGAGGCTCGGGCAGCTTTGTATGGCAATATTATGACCGATGAGGAAAGGCAACACAGTAAAGATCAAATTAAAGAAAAGCAAAATAGGTTGGCAGATATAAGTACATATGGTTCAAGTTGGGCAGTGGCAAAAACTGTATCTAAAGCCGACGCAGAGATTTACCAGCAGGAAATGCAAAAGAGATTAGATGATGTCGATGCCAGAGAGCAAGCTGTATTACAGCCGTTAGAAGAGAAGCGGTCTCGAGCCTTAGCTTTGAATAAAACCGATGAAGCTAAAAAGTTGTTGGATGAAATCAACGATACAAAAGCGAATTATGCAGGTCAACGCAAACGCTTTGAAGCTGATAAAAATATTATTGATACCGCCTTAGCTGGTAAAGAAGGCTCTCCTCCAAATACCGCCATCTCACTTCCAACTTCGGCAGATGTAAGTAAGGTCTTAGCTGTTAGTACCGAAACTCTAAATTTGGAAGCAGCAAATATTCAGACTAAGTTGGATACAGATGATGCTGTAAGAAAAGAACGTAAGATTACCAAGTACACTGAAGAGGATCGAGCCCGAGACGTATCTGGTATTACGGCTGTGGCAGCTACGAGACAATTTGGTGGTATTCATGATTTTGCTGCGCGAGCTGAACGCTTGAGTAATGAAAACGAGTCGGTCAAAAAATATGATGGGGTTGATGATGCCGAAACTTTGTCCGCCGCGTTTAAGTCGGCTATAGCCAAAAATAATACGGATTTGGCTTCTGCAATTGCCAAAAAGATGGCTAAGGAAGGTAATTTTAAAGATTTACTGGCTGCAGAAGGATACAAGAACAATTTAGAGGACTTTAAACGCTTTATGGCAGAGAAGTTTAAACAGGCGCCGATTGTGGTGCGTAATCAGGTTGCTACCGAACTCTCGAATATTAACATGCAAAATGGCAATCGAGCTTTGGGTAAAGCCACCACTGTCAACTCCGAAGGAGTTATTAGTTGGCATACTATAGAACAACAGCAAGAGAAACTTAGTAAAACTGCCAGTAAGCAAAAAGTTTGGGAAAAGAAGCCAAGCGAAATTTTCTATGAAGACAGTTCTGGTAAGAATAAATTTATTACTGGTGAAGAAGAAGAAATTCACAAGATTGCGAATAATCGTAAAGCCTTGGATCGAATTGAAGATAGGATGAGTTCGAAGACAGCCACAGAGTTGTTGAAAGCTCACGAAGCTGGTGAGACTAAGCAACCATTCCATATTAATATCGTTAACTCTCTAAAGAAAGTTGCGGGGCGTTCATAATGGTTACTATCACTCCTCAATTATTAAAAGATGCACTCAACACCAAAGACCAAGCTTTGGCTATTGCGCTGTTGGCCAGTGATCGCAATCAAGGCGGTGGTTTGGATAATCTAGCAAGGCAACAGTTGAGTTATGTGCGTTTTAATAGCTTGTCTGTTTCTGCAGCAGCAGAATTAATGAAAGAATCGTTATTGGCAGCTTATCAGATTCCAGGATACGTACTTTCTGATTGGTTTAAAGAATATATTAATCAATATGAATATTTACCAGAAGCTATGGAGTTATGCAAACAAGCTAGCCAAATTATTTCCAACAATCAGGAGTTATTGGGTAACCAGCCATTATTGCTAGATGGTGCTAAAGTCCCTCCAACAATTAGCAGTTGGTTGAAACATTATGCTTTAGGAGTTTCTACTGCAGACTCATCTAATCCATTGGAATTAATGCGTTATTTTAATACTAATCCAGATTTACGAGTATTAACTGAAGGCCAGAAAACAATCTTAAAGGATTTAATTAAATTAAATAATTTTTGCCAGCAAGTTGTTGTTTTGTGGGAGTCGTTGCCAGAGCAAGTAGATTTAACCCAGCTACCCAAGTCGTTACAAGGTCTTTTAGATCCACTTACCTCAAGTTGGGATGAAGAGACAACAACCAATACAGAAACTTTAACTCCAACAATAGCGCCAGTAACTACAGAAACACAACAAGAAAATTTAGCTAACGAGTTTTCATTTTCTCCTCAAAATAATTTCGATCTTCATGTGCAACCACAACGTGGTTTAGTTTTCGATCAACCAACTAACGTAGACCTCGATGTAGAATCTGCAAACCGTGCCGAACAAGCAAAAAAACATCAAGAGATTCAAGCTAAACTTGAAGCCTTAAAACAGCGAAAGCAAAAATAAACTATGTCCGATCCGTCTAAAATTTCGATGCTTACCCAACTGGTTAATTCGTCTAGTATTTTAAACGCGCAAGAAAAAGCCGAGTGGTTAGCTTTAATGGACCTTATGAACGACAAACAGCTAGCAGAACTCGAAGAAATTTTGCAAAATTCTTCACCGGCTAGCGTTAATACTGAAGCGTCTGTTGCGGCACCTACTTTGTCGCATATCAGTAATTTACCTAGCCAGATGGTGGACCCACGGGTGTCTCCGAAACCGCAACCACAATCTCCATTTCGTCAGCCTGCTGAAAGTAGGGAGTCAATTAGTGAACCGACCATCCCGCCCGCCTCGAGTACGAGTGCGATATCGCCAGAAGAGAAACAGTTTATAAAGCAAACTCGGTTGGCACCATTAACTAGTGGAGTAACCCCAACTACTTCTAACGGTTTGTCAGCGTCTCGGGCTACATTATCAAAACCTAGGTCTTCTCAATCAGCGTCAACGGCTCTGTCGCTACCAGGAAGTGCAGAAGCGAAGCCACAGAGTATTGCAGAATCAAACCAGTCTTCGGAAGAGTCGTCACCAAAATTTCAACTATTATCGTTGTCCGATATAGAAACACTCACTGCTGATGTATTACACCATCAAAATCGCTCGGCGTTTTATTCTGCGATTATGGCACTAGCACAAAAGTTTGGCTATTTTCGTGCTCTGTCTAGTATCGAACAGAGTCCGCTTTATCAGGATTATATGGATTACGGCCGATTATTACTTGCTAATCAGACCAATACGGCTTTACCGCTTACTCAAGAGGAGTTTGAGTTTGTCGCCGATTTATTGTCTGCTTTGAAAATTAACCGTGTTTAGTTTGATATAATTAACTTAATCACTTCATAGGTATGCAACCTGGTAATACAACTTCGCGCATGTTCTTCTACGTTTATGTCCTCGAAAATTCTTTGAAAGATAAACGATACATTGGTTACACTAGTAATCTGAAGAAGCGAGTAGAAGAACATAATAGCGGTAAATCGTTTTCTACTAAGTTTTGATTACCGTTTAAGTTAATTTACTTTGAAGGTTGTACTAATTCTATGGATGCCAAGCGCAGAGAGAGATATTTAAAAACAACACAAGGTCGTAGGTTTCTAGGTTTAAGATTAATTGAGTATAAGCGTAGTATTGCGCTTGGCTCGCGAAGTTGATATACCAGGTGCAATTCCCAGTCCCACAATTTACTGATGTTGAAGATAAAATCGTTGCCGGCTTAACCTTTAAGCAGTTTGCGATTGTGTTTGGGGCAGCAGTCTTCACGTTTGTGATTTATACCATTACCAAAAATGTTCCGATTACTTTAACTGTTGCAGTGATTACTGGGACTCCAGCTTTAGCTCTCACTTTTGGAAAACTGAACGGTCGGCCGTTATATTCCAGCGCTGGTAATTTCATTCAATATTTATTTGGAGCCAAAGTTTATGTGTATCATAAGGAAGGTAAAGATTTGGTCGAACAATATACTCCAATCGCTACCCAGCAGACTGCTGCCCCTAAAGATTTAAAAGAAACTGCAGTGAAGATTAATGAACTGAACTATCTATTACAGCAACACCAATCCGAGGAAGCAAAACTAGTAGAGATTATTAAAAGTAATCGAACACAATCTAAATAAACAACCCTTTATTATAGAAAGAATAGAGTAGTAAAAATCTCGATATGGAAACTAAAACAAAAAAATCACTAGGTAGCCCCACTCAAAAGTTTTTAAAATTGGATGCCATTCGTGATAGCGTTATTGTCTTACAAGATGGCACTTTACGCGCGGTGTTAGCTGTGTCGTCTACTAATTTTGATTTAAAAAGCGAAGATGAACAAAACGCGTTAATTTATAGTTACCAGAGGTTTTTAAATTCTTTAGATTTTCATATCCAAATCCTGGTGCAGTCGCGGAAGATGGATATTGCCGAATATACCGAGAAACTTAAAATTATGGCCGAGCGGCAAACTAACGAACTCCTTCGAATGCAAACTCAAGAGTATATTGAGTTTATTGATCGCTTGGTCGAATCTGCTAACGTAATGAATAAAAACTTTTATGTTATTGTCCCGTATGATACCAGTATCAACCCAACAACGACAAACCTATTTAGTAAATGGTTCGGTACTGGTAAGACTAAAGAAATTACCGACCGCGAAGCAAATATGAGCCACGCTGTAAAACAATTGGGAGAGCGCGCCAATACAGTTGCCGCTTCGTTATCGAGCAGCGGATTGCGCGTCGTGCGATTAGATACGAACCAATTAATCGAACTAGTATATAATTCGTATAATTTTGCGTCCGGACCACTAATCGATGCAAGTCAATTAGCGAAAGTAACTATTAAAGATCTTCACGAGTAGACTATATAATTGCTATTTAATTTCACGATTTAACAACCGATTATAAAAAATTATGGCACTATTTGCGAATAAAACCGAATTAGACAAGAAGCGCGCCGAGCTCGAACACCTTAAGGGGCAGATTTCGGCTGATACAAAATTGGCAGAAGTAGAGAAGCAGTATCGGGAAGGTGTAACTACTTTGCGAGATTTGTTGGCACCAGCGTCTTTAAAGTTTACTAACTCTTACTTCGAACTTAATGGTAAGTTTGGACGCAGTTTTTTTGTGTTGGCTTATCCAAGGTTTTTATCTTCCAACTGGCTATCATTCATTATTAATTCGGAAAGCGCGCTCGATGTGTCGATGTTTATTTATCCGATTGATTCGGGGATGGTGCTCAAAAAACTAAAAAGCAAAATTGGTGAGATTGGTTCACAAATTACCATCGAACAAGAAAAAGGCTTGGCCCGCAATCCATTGCTCGAAACTGCGTACCATGATGTGGAGGAACTTCGGGATCAATTACAGCAGGGAGTGGAACATTTTTTCCGGTTCGCGCTTTATTTTACATTATATTCCGACACGCTCGAAGAACTCGATAAAAACTCAAAAATTTTAGAAAGTGCTTTGGGCGCTAAGCTGGTGGTAACCAAGCGCGCGATGCTGGCAGTGGAAGCCGGCTATAATTCTACCTTACCGCTTGGTATCGATGAGTTGGATGTGGCAACAAACCTTAATACTAGCCCGCTCTCTAGTACTTTTCCATTTGTATCCTCGGATTTAACTGGCAACGATGGAATTTTGTATGGTATTAATCGGCATAATAACAGTTTAATTTTGTTTGATAGATTTCAAATGGAGAATGCTAATTTTGTAGTATTCGCCAAGTCTGGCGCCGGGAAGTCTTATGCTGTGAAGCTAGAGATATTGCGATCGCTCATGGTCGGGATTGAAGTAATTGTGATAGATCCAGAAAATGAGTACCAACATTTGGCCGAAGCAGTAGGAGGCACCTATATTAATATTTCCTTAAACTCTGACTTTCGTATAAATCCTTTCGATTTACCAATTGGTTTGGAAGATGAAGACAAGGCCGATATTTTACGCAGCGCGATTATTAATTTGGTTGGTCTGATGGGATTAGTTTTAGGAAAACTCGATCCAACCGAAGAAGCGATTTTAGATAAAGCTCTATGGCAAACTTATGCCAAGAAAGATATTTCGGAGACTTCAGATTTTGCTACGGCCGAAATGCCTATCATGAGTGACTTAATCGAAGTATTATCGGGTATGGTTGGCGGTGAAAGTTTGGCTCAGCGTCTCGGGAAGTTTACCGAAGGAACATTTGCAGGGCTGTTAAATAACCAAACAAACGTTGTTTTGAAAAACCAATTACTGGTTTTCTCGATTCGCGATTTGGAAGATTCACTACGGCCGATTGCCATGTACATTATTCTTGGACACATTTGGAATGTGGTACGCAGTGAGCTTAAGAAGCGTATTTTAGTTTTGGACGAAGCTTGGATAATGATGCAGCACGAAGATAGTGCGAGGTTTGTATTTGGTATTGCCAAGCGCGCTCGCAAGTATTATCTGGGCTTAACAACCATTACCCAGGACGTGGCCGATTTTATGGCCAGCCCTTATGGCAAGCCGATTGTAACTAATTCTTCGATTCAATTATTACTTAAGCAGAGTCCAGCGGCTATTGGTATTGTGCAAGAAACTTTTTTCTTAACCGAAGGCGAGAAGTATTTATTGCTCGAGAGTGATGTTGGGGAAGGCATTTTCTTTGCTGGACTCAAACACGCGGCTATTAAGATTTATGCTTCGTATGTGGAAGACCAGATTATTACCACCGACCCGAAGCAATTGCTAGATATCGAGCAGAGTAAGGAAGAGTTAGCGGATCAGTAAATTAACATGTCATCCTGAGGCCGAAGGCCGAAGGATCTCATGAGAGATTCTTCCCCCGCTAAGCGGGGTCAGAATGACAGATTTTCAATGCTACTACTTGACCCAAATAATAATTACGGTTCTGATTCTAATGAATCTCTCTTGCCAGACGAGAGAGATTCTTTTGTTGATGAGGGAACTCTTGCAGAGCCAGCTCCGCTAACTGCAGAACCAGGGAGTAATTTCCAAGCGGGTGATTCGGTAAAACAGTTTGCAAAGGATCAGGCTATTAAGCGCCTTAATCGCCCGATTGATAGAAAATTAGGTAAGCTGGGCCAACAAGCAGGACTTTCGCCAGAATCATTAGCTGCGCTTTCAAGTGATACGGAACAGAACCGAAATTTATTAAAAGAAGAAGCTAAAAAACGCGCGCGCAAATATGCTTCGGATAAGATTGGTTCTAAAATTGGCGACGAAAGTTTTAGGCGGGGTTTTGAAAAAGGCTTATCTAAAGGTGCGGGTGATATAGCAAAAGATGCTGGTAAGTCTGCAGTAGGGAAGGCAGGTTCGGCAGCGAAAGGGGCAAAGACAACAGCTACAGCCGCGAAAGGGGCAAAGACAACAGCTACTGGTGTCAAAGGTGTACAGGCTGCTGTGACGGTTGCAGGAGTAGTGTCGGGCCCAGAAACTTTAGGACTTGGTTTTATTGCGGCTTTGCTGTTGAATATAGCAATTAGTCTGGGTATCGGCGAGGCAATTGATTGTTTAGTAGAGCTAAAGCATGGCAACATAGCAAAGGCTCATTTTCATGCTCTAAAAGCTATTATGCTGATTGTAGGATTTATCTTTCTGTTGATTACCGCTATTTTGTGCTTGACTTTTGTAGGAGCGATAATTGGTATACCCTTACTTATTTTGTTAAATATATATGCTATTTTAGGAGCATTTTTCCCAAACTTAGCACAACTACAAGGCTTGTCTCGCAAGTGGATGTTGGCAATCTTAGTATTATTAAATTTGTGGGCCATAGGATTAATAATGCTGATTTTTACGGCAATCATTTTTGGAATTTGCACTCAAACCACAATCGGTTCAATGCTTGGTTATGGGGGTATTGTGGGGGACGCAATCAATTATATCGATTCTTCACGTTTTGGTACTGGTGGGTATATTTCAACTCTTAATCAAATTTGTCAGATTGTAAAATAACCCCATTTTTTAATAATCGCTACTGGATATTTTAAACAAAGTATGCTATAATAAATGAAAGGTTACGAAAAGAAACCAAAATAAATATCAATGAATAAAAAAGCAATTGCAATACTTGGTGTTATTTTTCTCCTCATAGTGGCCACACTTGGGGTTATTATTTATCTACGATCCCGAGGTGATTCCACGCCCGAGCCTATTCCAACTCCGCCAACTATCATTCAGGACCCAGTTATCGACTTTCCTCCTTTTGAAGAACCAGAACCAGTAGTCCCTCAAGCCAATGCAACGCGACTTACCGATGAAGCTGTTATCACCCCAGCTTTGTTCTTCCAAGGCAATGGCATCGCTTATTTTAATCGACAAGGTCAACTATTTAGAACAGACATGGCTGTTTCTGGCAGCACTGTACTTTTGAGTAATAAAACAGAGCTCACTATACCAGCTAAAGCTGGCATTAGTCGAATTTTATGGCCAGCCGTGGGTAGTAGTTTTATTGCAGAATCTGGTATTGGCTTGGCACGGCAATGGAGTTATTATAATCCAGCTACGGGCGAATATGTAGAATTACCCCGGCAGGTGAAAAGCTTAAGCTGGTTACCATCTGGCGATAAGATTATGTTTGTTTGGGTAGATGATAATGGCAATGCTTCTCTAAATATTTCTAATCCAGACACTACCGATTATCAAACTCTTACCGAGCTATACGATAACGATCTCGAAATCTATGTTTCACCCGATGGACAAACTGTGCTGTTCCATCGTCGGCAAACAACTGATATGAGTCAGAACGGTTTGTTTACTGTTACACCTGATGGTCGCACTTTCGACACCATCACACGTGATGGTTATAATCGCGGTGTATTGTGGAGTCCAGATAGTCGAAAGTTTTTATTCACCCGCCGCGATTTAACCACCCAGCAGTATTCACTTTGGTTTGGCGATTTGGCTAGTGGTGAAATTCGCAACTTAGGATTAAACACTAGTGAAACCAAAGCTGTTTGGAGTCGCGATAGCCAAAGTATTGTGGTAGCAGTTCCCACCTCTGGTACAGCAGGAACTGGTGTAACCTCTGATACAATTTATGTTATGAATGTACTCACTTCAACTCGTGAAGAGTATAATCCTGGTGGCGGTATAGACGCTCAAGAAATGTTTTTGAGTTTAGATGAGCAAATTGTGTTTTTCCGAAATGCCCAAGACGGCGCGTTATATTACATGTTCTTAAATTAAATTTTAAGTTATTAAATTCCTACCGAGCAAAAGAAACAAGCCCCGCCTAATGGCGGGGTTTTAGATTATGTTTTTATTATTTTTTATACCGCCAGTTTTAAAGAGGGTGCTTTTTTCTATGTTCATTTACCGGTGCCAACTGAACTAAAGCAGACAGCACTAGCTTACCCTCTTCTAGAAGGGAGTGTTTAAAGGAAAAGCTTTAAGGAAAGATGGCTAAAAACTTTATCCCGGCG
>DAOLDG010000007.1:0-14652 GCA_035327465.1 Candidatus Doudnaibacteriota bacterium | reverse complement strand
CTATTACTTGCCGAAGATACTTAGCACTTGTGCCGAAGCATCGAGGGTGGACTATTTTATTTTCATAAACTAAATAAAACCCGCCTCCATTTGTTGCAATCAATGCGAGCGAGTGATTAGATAGAATATTAACCACTCCGCTATCCATACATTCGTCGAACACCAAAGTTGCGCTACCACCATGCTCTATGAGATGTAAAATTGTTTCTTCGCTGGTTAAGTTCCAGTTTTTTGCTAAGGTGCTAATTTTTTTTCCAGTGACTTTTAAATTGCTACCACTCGAAGCTATGACCAATTGTGGCAATTTTGCAGGTAGGTTAGTAAGAGCCGAAAGAATTTTTTTGCGTTGCTCTTGGTTTTTTATTCGTTCAAGTAAGTGGCTACGACCACCTTCTTGTGCCCAACTTGGTAAGTAGGTGTAAAGTGGTTGCCATGTATGGGTATATGGGTAACAGTCGAAATGAATTTTTGTCCCACGATGATAAGCAGATTCTATGGTATCCAACAACTCGGTGAGGGCTGGCCAGTTACTGGCATGACGAATCTTAAGATGAGAAATTTTTAGATTAACTCCAGTTTGCTCGGCTAAGGAGGTAATCTCGCGCACACTGGAAATAAGTTCGGAATCTTCGTTGCGTAATCCTACAGATAACAATTTGTTATGCGCGGCACAAAGTTTTGCGAGAGCAACCAATTCGAGATCGGTAACATTTAGCTCGTGCGAATATTGTAAACCCACAGACAAACCTGCCGCACCTTCGATAAAGGCTTGGGTAATCATATTTAGCAGGGTGTCTAGCTCGGCTTTATTCGGCGGTTTTAAACTATCGCCCAGTAAACCACGTCTTATGGTCGAATAACCAACCAAGCTAGTTACGTTACTCCCAAACTTTAAAGCTTTAAGTTGTGATTGATATTCGGCAAAACTTCGCCAATTAACATTCAATCCAGAAGTTGATTGCCATTTTTGCACCGAACGGAAGCTTTCCTCGGACAAGAGTGGTGATAAACTAGTACCAGAATTGCCAACCACAATAGAAGTGTAGCCCTGGCTAATCAAGCTATGAAGATTGGGGTTCGCAAACAATTGCCAATAGGTATCGCTGTGATTTTGAATATCGATAAAGCCTGGAGCTAATATTAAACCATCACCATCTACCAACTGCTTAGCAGCAGTTTCAATATTTGGCTGCACTGCCACAATACGGCCGTCTTCTACAGCTACATCTAGTTGCCGAAGTTTAGCGCCAGTTCCATCAGCAATCTGTGCATTTTTAATTAAGAGTTGATACATTACCTAGCTATAAAGAATATAATTATCGACATCATTCCCGCAATAGCGGAAAGTATCCAAAATCGCATTGTAATCTTAGCTTCTGGCCACCCAATAGCTTCTAGGTGATGATGAATGGGTGCAGATAGAAAAAATTTGCGTTTAAATACTGCTCGCCAAAAAATTTGAATGAAGAAACTCCCGGCTTCGATTACAAAGATTAAGCCAATTAACGGAAGCAAGTACACGCTATTAGTTAGAAATGCGACTATCGCGAGCAAGACACCCAGACCCATTGAACCGGTGTCGCCCATAAAGAACCTCGCCGGGTATACATTAAACCATAAAAAGGCCAGTAATGATCCAGATATTACTCCTAAGAATGCGGTTAGATTCTCACGACCTTGCATGAACGCAATTACCGCAAAGCAGAGAAATGAAATCAATAATACTCCACCTGCCAGTCCGTCTAAGCCATCAGTTTGATTTACCGCAAAACTAGTCCCCACCGCGACTAACAAGAAGAACGGAATGAATAACCAGCCAATATGCAAGTCGCCGTAAAAAGGAATTTGAACAAAATCGAACCCAAGTTTAAAGTAAAACCACCAGGCTCCAATTAAAGCTACGGCTGTATATAGTAAAATTTTGAACCGAAAACGAAACCCGCGACCCTTATGACCAAGTCGTCGAATGTCTAGATAATCATCCATTAAGCCAACAATCGCAGCGCCTAGTAAGGCTCCAAGCGGTAAAAGAGTTTCACGGCGAGTGAGAAAATTTAAAATATGAAATTGTTCAATTCCCAGCATGCGGTCGAGGAACCAAAAGCCAATAGCTAAAATCGCAACAGTTCCCCAAATAATTACGCCGCCCATAGTCGGTGTACCGGCTTTGCTTTGGTGCATTTTACTATACAAAGGAGTACTACCGTCGTTACGGATTTGTTTGCCTAAGCGGTACTTATACAGAATCTTTGTTACCAGCGGTGTTACAGCAATGGCAAACAAAAAACTGATGATACTTAAGCTGAAAATTTTGATAAGCGCAGCAGTAATCATTGCTCTTATTATACCACACTAAAAGCAGTCTGATTCGACTGCTTTTTTAGCTTCTACTAGGCTTAACGGGCGAGGATTTTGGCACGTAACTGTAAAGTATCCCCTTCCCGATCCGGACTGCCAATAACTATAATCAAGGTTCGAGAAGTGCCAGTTGTGACAACTGTTATCATACTTCCTAAGGCAGTATTTGTGAACCCAGTTTTTATCGCCCGCAAATCCGGATAAGTATTAAGTAACTTATTGGTGGCTGTAGTTTGATAAATTCTTCCTAGCTTCCCAGTAAAGCGATAATTGCCAGCTTGCCAAGTTTGCTCGAATACACCAGTCTCTGTTAAGGCCTTAACCAAGAGTGATAGATCGCGAGCCGAGGAATAATTTACAACGCTATCAAACCCCATAGCATTACTAAAACGAGAATTTTTCATGCCAAGCTGTGCTGCTTGTTGGTTCATTAGTTCACTAAATGGGAGATTCATTTTCGTCCCAATGTAATCGGCGATGGTTCTGGCAGCATCGTTACTGGAACCAATCAAACAGGCATAAATTAAATCCGATAATTTTACTTCATCACCTACTAATAAGCCTAAACTTGGGCTCACTGTTTCGTAGGCCGAATGATTCACCGTTACAACTTCATCCATATCGGCATATTGTAAAGCTGTCCAAACTGTCATCAGTTTAGTTAGACTTGCTACAGGCAAAGAAGTGTCTGGGTGATGAGCACCGATAAGTTGATTAGAATCTAAATCTTGGATTAGAAAGCTAGCGGCCCGAACAGAGTTGATACTATTGTCGGTCGCAACTTCGAAACTTTTAAAATTTTGCAGAATTTCCTGCTCGCTAGTTGAAGCTCCAAGAATCTTAATATTCGCAGTTGGGGCCAAAGCAGGATAGGCTATTAGTACCGAGTTCAAATAAAAAAATATTCCTACTAAAATAAGAAACGGGAGTTGTCGAAAAATTCTTTTCATACTTATACTATAATGTCCTAAAACGGTTCTGACAACTCGTATTTACAGCATTGACTGGATTGCTCTATTCGGGTAAGATTAATTAGTAATTAAACTTTTCTGTATGAGTGAACTTAAAGGAACAAAAGATAATTTTAATAGTGAAGTTCTGCAATCGGATTTGCCAGTGTTGGTAGATTTTTGGGCAGAATGGTGTGGTCCATGCAAAGTAATTGGTCCAATTATTAGCGAACTAGCAACAGAATATCAAGGCAAGCTAAAAGTAGTCAAAGTAAATGCCGATGAGGAGCCAGAATTAACCCAGCAGTATAGCGTAATGAGTATCCCAACTCTAAAATTTTTCAAGGGCGATAAAATTGTAGGAGAGATTGTCGGAGCTGCACCTAAAGCTACTCTGGTTACAGAAATTGAAAAGCATCTTTAAATCAAAATATCTTTAAAACCCGCTTTAGACAGCGGGTTTTATAATTCATAAGTCTGGCCTGGATTAAGTATATTTGAATCTTGATCAGCTGGCTTATGAGGAGGTTTGGAGTTGTTAGACCTTTTTACAGTGAAGCTATCTGACTTACTAGGTTGACTGTCTTGTTCCGATTTACCAAGAGCAGATTCCACAGCTTGGGATACATGTTTAGCTAAAGATTCGGTTTTTTCTTCGGATAATGCCTGAACAGTTTGCCAAATATCCGCTTTAGGAGCGGTTCTGGGACGAGTTTTAGTTTTGTGAGCTTGCGGCTTTCCCCGCTCGGATTTTAGGGGTTGTGATTGATCTTGCGATTGGCGATGATGTGGTGATTTAATCTTAGCAGACCCTTTTGGTGCTTGCTTCACTCGTTCCAGGTAATCGCTGGCAATTTGAATTTGAGGTTTATGAGTAGTTGCTGATTCATCTGCTGCTCCTAATGATGCTTCGGGGGGTTGCTTGCTAAGTTGAGTTCGAGCTACAGACCGCTCCCCGGCTTCACTACTATGAGAATCTGCCGAAGCTTCATGAAAATCTGTACCCATCCAACGCTGAATTTTATCTTCTACTTGCTCTCTGGGTTTCGCATAACGTTCCCTAGAAACCTTAATCACTTTTTCGCCAGAACCAACAAACCATTCATCATTCACAGGAATGGTTACCGCAGTGAAGGGATCGCTAGCAATCCCGTTAATCATCAAGCGCAAGATAATATGATATTTTGGCAGGTTTACAATATCGTTAGGCGTAAAAGCTGGTTCAAATTCGGTTTCTAAATATTCCGCATCCGCAGCCCCTACACGAAACACCACCATTGTACCAACGTTGCCAAAAACCGCATCACGGACTTTATTATTATTCTCCGGGGTTAATTGGCCGATGTATTGATGTCCCATAGTAAGATTTAGTCTATATTTTCGAGCTTCACTAAGAATAGTGGCAAAACTATCGGTTACGAAATTTTGAAACTCATCTACATATAAATAAAAATCTTTTCGTTCCTGCTCTGGAATATCCACGCGAGACAGTGCCGCCAACTGTAGCTTGGTAATAATCATGGCACCTAGCAAGGCAGAGTTATCTTCCCCAACTTTCCCTTTAGACAAGTCTAACAACAAAATTTTATTATTGTCCATGATGTCGCGCAGGTCGATTGTGGACTTAGGTTGACCAACAATATTTCGAATTACTGCAGATGATAAAAATTGCCCAACCTTATTTTGTATTGGCGCTACTGCTTCGGTTCGGTACTTCTCGGCATAATTTGCAAACTCTTCTATCCAAAAGGCTCTAACCATCGGGTCCTTAATATTATCAACAATTTTTTTCCGATATTTTTTGTCTACATACATGCGGACAATACCTAGCATAGTGTTTCCTGGGCTATCTAGTAAAGCCAAAATTGTGTTATTTAAGATGTATTCCATACGGCTCGACCACATACTTGCCCAAATCTTAGTAAATACACCCATCAAACCAGATGCAACTAAATGTTTATACCGCGTCTCGACTGACTCAAGAATATTGAAAGCAATTGGGTGTTCTAAATCGGCTGGATTGAAATAAACTACATCATTAATGCGGCTTTGGGGCACATAATCCAAAATTTTCTGAATGGAGTCGCCGTGGGGATCGATAAAACAAACCCCATTGCCATTGCGGATATCTTGAATTACCATGTTTTCCATCATGGTAGTTTTTCCCATTCCCGTCTTACCGATGATATACATATGACGGCGGCGGTCGTCGGGTTTAATCCCAAACGGCACCTGTTGATTACGGAAATTTGTTTTCGCAAAAAAATTAATTTGTTCTGGATTATTCATCAAGAATTGGTAAATTAGCTGGTGGTGCAACTTTCTTTGACTCTAAACTTTCTACTGGCTGTGAGATTGGGGTTAGAGTAATTGGGAAATGGAAAATGGTAGCTAGCTCTTCCGAATTAAGGATGTACGTTTTCTCACCGATGAAATTACTCCGGCTTTTATAGCCATCAAATAAGGCTTTCTTACGTCGTTTTACCCACCAATCAATATAGGCCGCCTCTAAAGTTTTAGAAATGCGATAATCTTTTTTCGGACCATAAGTTGGTCTGAAACCGTTAAAATTTGCAGAACTGAAGATTCGGAAAGGACTTAACACTAATTTTTTATGATCAGAATTAAATTTTTCGGCAGTACCAATATGCAATAGTCTAATTTTAGTCTTAAAGCCAGGTCGTCCTAATTTTCGTTTTATCGAATTAACCTGCTCCTTTACTACTTCATCTACTCCCATCATATCATTCTTTACTTGTGTTTTCTTGCCGTCTGGACCTATCACTTCCTTTGTGCCAAGTATTTTTTCAATTTCTTTTTCGGCGTCATCGTGCCAAGAATCATCCATCATTGGTTCGAGTATATACTGCAAGCCATAAAACTCTTGCTCGCTGATCTTTGTAAAAGTTTCTAGTAAAGGCTGAAGTGGGTCCACAACGATATCACTCATTTCCGGGCCTTTAAGACCTTCAAATTCGCGGTAAGTTCGAATTGGGTAAGATTGGTCGTTAATTAATAAAAACTCCACCCCAAATAAATCGTACTTGGAATCATCTGGTGAGTAATCAAAATGCTCTAAATAATCACGAACTTCGGAAATTTCTAATGAAGGGAAATTCGCGTATAAAGCAGCTTCGATTAAATCGCGCTGCTTGGTTGGAATTCGGACTAAATAGGAAATTTTTCCACCTAAACTAATTATTTCGAAAGCAAAGCGAAATACTGTTCTACCTTCGATGTATTTTTCTTGAAAAGTGAAATTATCGAAAAGTTGATGAAGTTGGATAAAAACTTGTTCGGCATTGTAAAAACTAGTAGGGTTTTCTTTCGGTGGTTTAATTTCTAAGAGAGTATAATCGATACTTTCCAAATATTGCGTTTGGATTTCATTTAAATAGACCTTATAAAGGATGTAGATTGTAAGCAAAACAAAAACGACCCACCCGCCTCGACTGAACAGTATCCATACATTATTTAGGATGTCGGTAAAACTCGGCAGTAGACCGTTTGTCATAATTTAGAAATGATTTTTATTTAATAGAAAATTAACCAGCCAAATAGCAATTATTTGGCAATATCGTAGAGGTTTTTACCAACTTTTTTGAACAACTTCTTGTTTGATAACCCAACTAAAACCGTGTTTTTCTTTACTAAGCGACGCTTTAATACCCGCTTTACTATTTCGTCGCGTGAAAGTGGTTGGCCCTCTTCTTTTATCACCTCGGTGATAATGTCGGAAACTACGCCTGGTTTATAACCCCATTCCGTAAGCGCATAAATCCCACGGCCAACTAAAACGAACCGTTTATCTTTAATTAACTTATTATGAACAGTTTCTTTGTAAGCTCGACGAGTATCGATGTTATTACGATTAATTAAATCTGTAATCACCGAATAATGCTCGGGCTTGCCATGATGCTTCATTACCAAGTAAGCTTTATCGCCTACATCTTTAGGTTTGATTTCATTCCAGTGTGCTAGGCCATATTCATCGAACGGATTCTTTTGTATGGCTTGGGTAGTGTGCAGATAATTTAAAACCACTTTAGGAGTTAAGCGGGTTTCGTGCTTTTGATGAAAATCGGATTTAGTGAACTGTTCTAAAAACTCATCAGCCGAAATTGGCTTTCCATGACCATCTAATAATTGCTTAGTGGTCAGTATAAAACTGTGTAGAAAATCTCGGTCAAAACCAATTTTACTCCAAGATTGTCGGATGTGTTGATCGGCCGAATGCTCTTCAATTTCCGAAATTAATCGAAGTAAAAATTTTAAAGCCTGAATATCTGCTGGGTCGGTATAACCGAGATAATTAGTTAGTGCCTGTTCGGACATAATACCACCATGTTCGGTGATTGTATTCAAAAATAATTCACGAGCAGAAATAAAATCTTCTAGCTCTACCACCCCACGTTTAAGATTCTTAAGAAGTTCTTTCTCAATTTGACGTACACGCTCGCGAGTAAGGCCTTGCTCTTCGCCTACAGACTTTAAAGTCGCCACATCTTTACCATTCAAGCCATAACGCTTAGATAAGATGGCTTTTTCACGTTCTTTTAAAGGATTCAAAATCTTATCAATGATAAGATTTAGTTCGAATTCTTGCAATGACTCTTTTTGCTGAGCATCGATGATAGTATCTAAGATTCCCATTTTGTTATCATGACTAGCGTGCCCATCCCAGTAAGCATATGCTATTTAAAAATATTGACTCAATTATAACATATATCAATTAGTTCGTCAAATATTTCGGTTAGCTAACTAAAATAAAACCCCTTATAAATAAGGGGTTTTTACTATCTTGAACGCATTCTTCGCTCTTGCCAGATGGACAAAATTGGACTGGCTACAAAGATTGATGAATATGTTCCAGCGATGATTCCGATAAATAATGCCAAAACAAAATAACGAATGGTGTCTCCACCGAATAATAATAAGGCAAGCAAGACCAGGAGTACTGTTAAACTGGTATTTAGTGAACGGGCGATAGTTTGAGTAATGCTATGATTAACAACAAACTCCATTGATTGTCCGGCATAGATGCGCAGATTTTCTCGAATTCGATCGAACACGATAATTGTGTCGTGAACCGAGAACCCAAGTACGGTAAGCATGGCAGTAACGAACATGCTATCTACTTCGATATTGGCAACTTTACCAAGTACTGCAAAGATTCCCAAAACAACAATTAAATCATGTAGCAGGGCTGCGATAGCGGCGACACCAAACTGCCAACTCGAAACTGGTCGAGTAACTTTACGGAAGGCGTATGCAATATACAAAATAATACCAACCGAAACCAAAATCAACTGATAAAGAGCTTTTCTGCTTAATTGCTCCCCTACTACTGGTCCGATTGATTCATAACGTCGCTCTTCATATTCGCCGATTTGTTCTCTTAGAGCTGCGAAATACCGGTCATTTTCTTCCTTTTCGGTTACAGCAGTGCGAATAATAATTCCGTTTTCATCGGTGGCTTGCACTTGTGCATTCTCTAAACCTTGTTCTGCTAATACTCCCCGTACATCTTGTGCAGTTACAGGTTCGTTAAATGACAACTCAACTACTGTACCGCCACGAAAATCGATACCAAGATTCAATCCAAAGATGGCAAGTGCTAATACCCCGATCACGACAAATGCGCCAGAAAGAACAAAAAAATATTTATAGTAATTAAGAAATTTCATACTAGCTCCTTTCTTGATTAGCTGTCGGTAGCTTCATCCCTAATAACCAAGCGATCCTAGCTATTTTTGGGTTCATCAATAATGTAAGAAAGATGCGAGTTGCAGTAATGGCACTAAACATCGAAATTAACACACCGATAGATAAGGTAATTGCAAACCCTTTAATTGCTGGAGTGCCAAACATATAAAGAATCATTGTGCTAATTAACGTCGAGACATTGGAATCACGGATAGATAGCCATGCACGTGCAAAACCATCATTAATCGCTTTATTTAAATCTTTTCCAGAGCGAAGCTCTTCTTTCATTCTTTCAAAAATCAGAATGTTCGCATCCACGGCCATACCAATCGATAGGATAAAGCCAGCGATTCCTGCTAAGGTTAAAGTTACTGACTGAACGCCGTCTAAAAATATTAAAGCGACGTAACTAATTAAGGCCAATACCCCAAACCAGCCATTTACTACAATCCCCAATAAGAAGAAAATACCTACCAACACGATTGCAGTAATAGAAATACCGATTTTAAAAATAGCTATCGAAACCAAAGCGTAGATAATCAAAGCTAACACAGACAGCATTCCTGGCCAGCGGTAATAAAGCATCATAAACAATGCAACCATTAACAGACCAATTAACCCGGCGAGTAATGATTTCTCGATTGATTCTTGACCCAAACTAGCTCCTACATTCTGTTGCGAAATTAAGTTTATTGGTACTGGCAAAGCTCCCGAATTTAAACGAGTTGCCAATTGTTTGGCCTCATCGGGAGTAAATCCACCAGTAATAACGGCTTCCCCATTAGTTATCGCGTTTTGCACAGTTGGTGCTTGAATAACCTGTCCATCTAAAACAATGGCGATTGGTCTACCAATATTAGCTTGAGTAAGCTCGGAAAAAAGCTTAGTACCTTCATCATCAAATTCTAACCTTACAACAATCTCGGTACGAGCACCAGCACCTTGTTGAACATCGGCTGTAGCGCGACGTAAGTTTTTTCCAGACAACCCAGTTGGTGCCCACATCGACAATTGATCCACCAACAACTGACCGTCTTCACCGATTGTTTGCTGTGGTAACTCATTTTCGGCTCGCTGGACACGAAATTCTAGAAGCGGAGTTTGGCCAATCAAATCGATTGCCTCATTGACATCGGTTACCCCAGGTAGTTCGGCAATAATTTGATCATTGCCCTGTATTTGCACTACTGGCTCGGAAACTCCAAAACTATTTACTCGGCGTTCGATAGTTTCTCGGACGCTGACTAAAGCTTCGCGTTGGTCGCTTTCTTCGATTTCAGAAAAATCGGCTTGGTAAACCAAATGCGCTCCACCTCGCAAATCCAAACCCAGATTAACAGCGAAGTCTTTCTGGTAATTAATCCCAAGTTTATTAAGGTTTATTCGAGAACCACTCGGGTGGACTATCCAGGCTGCAGCTAAGCCAATCAAAATAACAAACAAAAAAACTATAAATCGTTGAAAAAATATCTTCATAAAGACGGATTAATATCTGTAGTAATAACTTGAACCATTATATAAAATCTTCAGGAATTTGGCAAAATCTCTTCTATTTTAAATATCGATTTAAAAGCGATAAATCGCGTTCTCGCCAAGCAATGTTTATAGTAATTTTCTCTTTAGTTTGAGCGATTGCCTGTTTGGCCGAGCTTAGCTTTTTGCCCCTAAGAAAAATTTTAAACATCTGTAACTGGGCCTCGGTATTAAAGCTTTGCGCTCCAGACAAAATTGTACCCAACATTTTATTGTTCCCAAATTTTTGGTGTAATAGGGGCCAATGCTTAACCAGCTCTTTCCAGGCCAATAACTTTATTTCTGGATTCAACAAACTAGCTGCCACTGCAAAGGGCTGATCTTGATCACGAACCCGGCCACTGTAAATTAAATCAAAAGTTAATGTACAAGTGGAAGGTGTGGCGCCATTAATGATTGCAAAAAGCAGTTGCTGTTTTTGTACCGGAAAATCCGATTTTTCATACTGGCTAATTAATTTTCGATACACGGCAAGATTACCTTGCTTAGCCATAATGCTATACACGGCACTACGCAAGTTTGGCGGAATTGGCCTACTACTTTGCTCTACCGAAAAGTATTGCTTAGTAGCTTTAATTGCAAAGCTAAGTCCAGCTAAGCCTGCTTCGCCTAAAATTAGGCCACGCAAAATTGAATTGTTCTCTATTTCGTTAGGTTGTGGTTTGATACCAAGCTTGCCATGACGAAGTACTGGCTCGAGCAAGTTGCGTTTAAATCGAGAAAAGTTCTTGCTCACTTTGCTTCCGGCAAGTAATCTCTCCAACTGATTAAGGTTTTTAAGAACTTCCGACCAAATTACATAACTTTGCTCGTTGGTTAGATAATTCAAAATTTCTAGATACACATCCGTGGATAAATGCCCCGACTTAGCCAAAAGAAATGTGTCGCGAACTATCGCCAACCTATCCAAAGTACCAAGAGTTTTATTCTCTAGTTGGCGAATTAATTGCGCCAATAATCCAGTTTGGTAATTGATAATAGTTAAGCTGGAATCATTGTAATCAATGTTAAGAAACTGACTAGTTTGAGGTATTTGTAAAAACTGAGAGCGCTTAGTAAGTAAGAATGGTTTTAAAGTTTCATTTGGTCCAGTTTGCAGCGGCAGTGGAATAGGCCATAACTGTTTTGATGGCTTACGGCTTGGCAGTTGTTTAAACTCGCTCTGCTTCAATAATATCCGTTGGTTAACGAGCGAAGCGCTTACCACTGGAAACCCTGGCTTAGTTGTCCAGGCTTTCATCACCGAACGTACTGGCATACCAGACACAGATTCGAACGCAGTCCATAAATCTACCGAAGAAGTATTACGGTACGAATGCTTCCTTAAATATAAAGAAAGTCCCGCTTGAAAATTCTTGGCACCGATATAGTTAGCCAGCATGCGCAACACGCTCGCTCCTTTAGCATAACTAATCGCATCAAAAATTTCGGCAATTTCGTTCGGATGACGAACAGGAACTTCGATCGGGTGAGTTGAGTGTAAACTATCTTGCTGTAACGCAAATGATTGCTCGTCGAGAACGAACTTAGTCCAATAATTCCAGTCGGGATAGATAGCATCGACTGTAACATAAGCCATGTAAGTTGCGAAGCTTTCATTAAGCCAAAGATGCGTCCACCATTCCATGGTGACCAGGTTTCCAAACCATTGATGCACTAACTCGTGAGCGATCACCTCTGCTACGCGCTGCTTTTGAGTAAATGGCGAATGCGCCTCATCTACTAATAATAAAGTTTCCCGAAACGTAATCGCTCCCCAATTCTCCATTGCTCCTGCGCCAAAATCTGGAACAGCAATTAAATCTAGGACTGGTAACGGATACTCGATTCCAAAATAATTCTCTAAAAAGTCTAAAGCTTTCTTGGTAAAATCTAAAGCAAATTTTCCTTGCATTTTTTTTCCCGGCGTTGTATGTACACGAATTTGTACTCCACGTTTAGACTTCCCTTTAAGATGCTCTAGCTCGCCAATAATCAAAGCTAAGAGATAAGTAGACATCTTTGGCGTCGTCTGAAACTTTACAATTTTTAACCCACTCTTATGAGGCTCAATTTTGTTTTCAATAGTATTAGAAACCACCTGTAAAGCTTTGGGGACAACTACCTCTACATCGAAACTCGCCTTATGAGCTGGTTCATCGAAGCAAGGAAATGCGCGGCGCGCATCTGTAGCTTCAAATTGAGTCGTTGCTAGATATTTTACTTGACCGCGAGAAGTATACTTGCTGCGGTACAACCCGCGCAATTGCTCACCAATTGTGCCGTAAAAATTTAGATAAAGCCGTGCTTTGCCGCTGATAGCTTTCGAAAAAAGTAGCGTAACTGTTTCGTTCTTTGTCTGATAAGAGACTTTTCCTTGCTGGACAATCCCACCTTGCACCAGCTTAGCATCTGTAACTTTTATCTCAGCCGCGTGCAGCACCAATTTTTTGGTTAGTTTTAAAATCTTTAGCTGGATAGTTTCCGAGCCGGTAAACGTAAAGTCCGCTAGGTTAGGCTCTAGGCGAAGGTGATACTTTTGGGGTTTAACTGCGCGAGGCAGTCGGTGCTTAATACGATCTGGTTTTGACATTAAGACTACTACTAACTTATAATAAAGGCGTTCAAAAAAATGGAGGAAACAATGAAAAGAAAAAAAATAACATCCTGCACCAGTGAAGGCACGGGTTTATGCGGTCAACCCGATAAACCTAACAATACTCCCCGTGCGTCCCTAGGCACCACTCCGGCACATTGCCGTTGCTGCGGATCGGAAATGGAAACCAGCGACTGCTCTAGCCTGGGAATGCAGCAGCTCGGGATGTACATCTTGGTATGTCCCACATGTCCGGCTACACAAGGGTGATGAAGTTGATTAACACAACCACCCTCACTTGAGTCTTGCGATAATATCAATGGACTCTTTTTTTACACCTTAGCCAGATTCTGCTGGTGCTCTGCCGAATTAATTAGTCCGCACTTTTTATATTTCTTGCTACTACCACAATAGCAAGGATCATTGCGGCCGAGTCCTTGCGTGCGCGGGTCTTTAAGTTCTTCAACTACTGTTTGTGGGGCACTGGAATTAGTGCTGCCCGATAAATTAATCGTAGCATGATGGTGTTGCTCCCCGCTCTTGTCGAGGTGAGACTCCACACCAATCCGCAAAACTGCGCTTAAGATTTGGCCGTCGATTTCGGCAAGCAGTCTTTGGAACAATTGATGACCTTCTTTCTTATACTCCACTAAAGGATCACGTTGACCGTAACCACGCAAGCGCACGCTATCGCGCAAGTGGTCCATGGTGTCTAAATGCTCCATCCAAAATTTATCTATAATTTGTAAAACTAAGGTTCGCAAAATATTATCATAGAGTTCGACTCCAATCTCTTCGGCCTTTTTCGCAACACCTTCGGTAGATAATTTAGTTAATTCGTCTAACAATACAAACTCACGATCGGCCACATTCAACAACGCTTCCTTAATGCGTTCGTTGTGAGTGTCGAGCTGGGGCAAAATACTACTTGCCTCGGCTAAGATTTGAGTAATAGCCTCGTCGGCATCCAAGACTGCGAACTGATTTTTTACAATAGAAGCAAGACGTTCTTTAAATAGCTCAATAATTTCTTCGCGAATTGGCGTTAACTCTTCTTCACCAGCTAAATACTGGCGTCGTCTGGAGTAAATCTTCTTGCGTTGATGATTTAAAACATCGTCAAACTCCAGGACGTGTTTACGAGTATCAAAGTTTAGACCTTCAATTTTCTTTTGCGCAGATTCGATGCTACGCGACACCATTTTAGCTTCGATGGGTTGATCGTCGGGAATCTTTAAGGTCTCCATCATGCTTTGCATACGCGCGCCACCAAACAACCGCATTAAATCATCGGCCATAGACACATAAAATTGACTGCTTCCAGGGTCACCCTGCCGCCCTGCGCGCCCCCGCAATTGGTTGTCAATCCGCCGTGATTCGTGCCGCTCGGTGCCAATTACGGCTAAACCACCTGCCTTGCGCACCTGCTCGCCCTCGGTCTTATCCACTGGATTGCCGCCAAGTAAAATATCTACCCCTCGACCAGCGATGTTAGTAGCGACCGTCACCGCCCCAAGTCGGCCAGCTTGA
>DAOLDG010000006.1:0-14752 GCA_035327465.1 Candidatus Doudnaibacteriota bacterium | reverse complement strand
CGAAATGCGGTGTGCTTGCAAGAGTACCCAGGGTTCGAATCCCTGCCTCTCCGCCAATTCGTGCTAGCATGAGAGGGTCCGTTAGGAAGGAATTGTAAAGTGGAGTTATCTGCTTCACTTTGTCAGATTAGAGCAGAACTTTGTTCGAGTTATTTTTTTAGAATACACTGCCGAGTATTAGCTTGTCACAAAAGCTGGGTAAAACCCTCAAGATCTTCAGGAAGTTTAATGTGTAACCTAAAAACATTAGGTTTTATATAACTTTACAAGCTTTTGAACAATTTATTCTGTTTAACGCTACTTAATAAGATGTCATTAAACTGCTGGTAAGAGCAGTTTTTTAATTTAGAAAAATTGAGGAATTCTTAAGAAAAACTTTGCTCAAAATTGAGAAAAAATTGAAATATTCTTGAACAACTTTTTGGTAGGGTTAAGCTGAGAGGAGATATCTCTCAGAAAATTGGGAGCAATATAGTTATATTGGAGGGCGTTTTTTGGGATTGGTCGTGCGTGGGTATTTAATGTAGACTTTAGATGGATTCTGTGTGTGAGGTGTGGGGCATGTCTGAATTGTATAGCAAAGGTACGTCTATGCTTCATAAGCTTACTTAACATTACTAAGGCACACTATTTGCATAATATTATTATTTGCAAATTAGAATATTTTCAAATCATAAATAATTTTATTTTAGGGATGAATAAGAAAATTTTAATTCTTCATACTTCAATTGGGCTTGGTCATAAATACATTGCCCAGAATATTGCATTCCATTTACAAAATGCTGGTCACGAAGTTTTGGTTTATGACATCCTAGATGTTGAAAAAGGTTTCATGGTAGATTTTGGAACTTGGATTCATAGTTTTATAAACAGGAGGTTACCGTTTGTTTGGCGATGGTTATATTTTAGCGAACTTGTAAATGTACTAGCGATTCCTTTGCGAATCCCTTTGGCAAAATCTAATTCACAGAATTTATTGAAAATTGTGAAAGAGTTCGAACCTGATTGTATCATCTCAACACAAACTACATCTTCTGCAGCAACAGCATCGTTAATCAGGCAGAAGCAATACTCAGGAAAGTTTGTGATTGCTTTTAGCGATTATCATCTTCACAAAATGTGGTTGTACGATGAAGCTGACCAGTATCTTGTTAATATAGATGAGCAGAAATCTGAAATGATATCTCTGGGCGTTCCACAGTCAAAGATTGTTGTCTGCGGTATTACTTTAAAACCAAAAGTGGATGTGAACGAGTCTGGTTTGCGTCAGCAATTAAATATTCCACCCCATCATCGAATAATAATTTTTGGAAGTGGCTCACTTGGTATCGGGTTTGATTATGCCCTTCTCAAGAATTTTTTAATTGAGTTCGTCTCCAGAAATGAAAATTATTCAGTAGTCGTGTTGTGTGGAAAGAATGAAACTTTTAAAGTTAAACTAGAATCAGAAAAATTGAGCAACACTATTCCACTTGGCTTTTTTCAAAATCCCAGCCAGCTTTACCAAATCGCAGACTTGTTAGTTACGAAGCCTGGGGGACTAACCATCGCGGAGGCTCTCCAGTCTAACGTGAGAATCTTAATCACTCACACCTTACCTGGCCAGGAAGAGCCAAACTATGAATATCTTGTCTCAAATGGATTAGTGGAACCCAAGCCCGAACCACTTAGCTTTAAATCACTAAGCGATACTGCCACAGCGATACTTTCGTCGAGCGAAAAAAGTTTATCAGACAAGGCAGCTAAGCTTATAAACTTTAAACAAGAAGGAAAAACCCTTTTAGATTCAATAGAAAATTTGTTTCATAATGTTTGACGAAATAATACTCGTTCGCTAAGATGAAAATAGCTAATATAAGTTAATAAATCTTAACAATGCTTGTTATTTGGGCTATCCCAGCTACAGCAATGAGACAAAAGTTATGGCGAGACAAAAACAATCCTTTTTCGGGAAAATAATGGGTGGTGATGTGGCCCAGACCCAAGAAGAATATTTTGAAGAAGAGACTCTAACACCAACTGCCGAACAAGAAATTACTGAAGAAGAACCCCTCGAAGAAGAAGAGCAGTATTTAGAAGAAGGCGACGAGGAGTATTATGAAGATGATGAAGAATCCGCAGAGAGTGAATCTCCGCAAATGCCTGCTACCAAACCGGCTCAAGTTTCTACTCCAATTTCAAAACAAGAAGAAGATTGGATGACAGATTATGAGGGCGCGCTTAATATTGATATGTATCAAACGAAGGATAATGTGATTATCAAATCGACCATAGCCGGTGTTCGTCCAGATGATATCGACATCACTGTCGCCAACGATATGGTTACTATTACTGGCTCACGCAAACGAGAAGAAAAGATTACCGAAGACGATTATTTTTATCAGGAATGCTATTGGGGCGGTTTCTCTCGTAGCGTGATTGTGCCGGTAGATATTGATAGTGAACAAATTGAAGCCGATCTCAAAGACGGCATCCTCACGGTAGTTATACCAAAAGCCGCTAAGGCTAAGACTAAGAAAGTAAAAGTTAAAGGTTTGTAATCAAAAACCGCTGATCAGTCATGATCAGCGGTTTTAGCATGTTTGCTAAACCCACTCTGTTGTACTTACTAAAAAGAGATTGTCACGGAACCCTCCTTTAACCATTCTCTTAATAGTCATTAAATCTTCTAGCTGGGATTTATCTATTCCCATTCGTCTCGCTCGTTCTGTGAGAACCTCGATTAGATCAATTATTTCTTCGAGTTTATTGGATTCATTGGCTTGCATATATTCTTCAAACTCTTCTCGAAGCTTGTTATCTAAAGCAGCCAGCATTTGCCCATCGGGAAGGGAGTAGTATTCACACCTTACACCCTTTTTATGAAGTGTTCCTACAATTTCATCCCGAACAAGCTTGTTAAAAGTCCGTTCTTGGGTAGTATGGGACATAATTATTCTCCTTTGTGATTTTAATATAGATTAGCATAGAGCGATGTGTGACGAAAGGTGTAAAAAATGCTATAATATAGACTGATTTTAGGCATCATATAAACTCATAGAAATAAAAGCATGGCTCGAACTAAACGTAAATATACTCGTCGCAAAGAAGAAGAAGACGAAGGCAAGCGATTAAAAATTCCCCAACTTAATCTTGCTACCGACACCAAACGCAGCATTGCTGTGGTGGTGTTTTTAATCATTGCTGCCGTGATAGGCCTGGCACTTATTGGGAGTGCTGGCGTACTTGGCGAAAGTATAGATAAGTTATTAGCAAAATTATTTGGAGTGATTTCGTACACTGTGCCAGTATTATTGGCGCTAATTGCTTTGATATTATTTCAATCCAAGCCAGAAATGAACACAGAGGATGATGAAACCGAATTAGATGAGGATTTAGAAGAGGCTGGTCACCCCTATGCTCGGACTTATATAGGTATGTCTCTAATTATTATAGGCGCAGCAGGATTAATTCATGCTCTATATATAGATGAGGTGCATACAGCATTTGAGCTGGCGGCTACTGGTAGTGCCGGTGGCTATCTAGGGGCAATTGTGGCTGGACCACTAATTGGGTATTTAGGATTTTGGGCTGGAGGAATTATCATTCTCGGCATTTTGATTATTGGGTTACTAGTGGCATTCAATTTGGCTCCGCTTAAATTATGGTATAAGAAAAAGGAAGAAGCTTTGGAAGCAAAAGTGGAAGAGCTTAAAATTAATTCGATGAGTGAATCAGTTATAGTAGAGGAGGAAGAAGGAGAAGAAGAAATCGATGAGCAGGAAACCGAAACCACTGAACAAACCATTAATATGGCAGGCAGTTCTCCGAGTAAAGAGGATCAGGCGATTTCTACGATGGAATCAATTATTTTAGAAGATCGCCGCGATTGGAAGCTCCCACCCTTCGATTTATTAGATGAGAATAAATCGAAAGTTGATTCTGGCGATATCGAGGCAAATGTAGCACTCATTAAGAAAACTTTAGCGGATTTTGGAATTAAAGTAGAAATGGGAGAGGTGAATGTAGGTCCTACGGTTACGCAATATACTTTCGCGCCAGCTGCGGGAGTGCGGCTAAATCAGATTGCAGCACTGCAAAGTAACCTGGCCTTGGCTTTGGCCGCTCCGCAATCACTGCGTATGGAGTTGCCAATTCCGGGCAAGTCGCTAGTGGGCATCGAAGTGCCAAATAAATCTACAGCCACGGTACACCTCCGCGACGTGATGCAAACTAACGATTTTGTGAAAAGTTCTGGTAAGTTGGTGATGTCTTTGGGGCGCGATGTTGCTGGCCGCGCGCAGATTGCCGACTTAGCGAAGATGCCTCATATGTTGATTGCAGGCGCAACAAATACTGGTAAGAGTGTGGCTATTAATAGCTTCATAGTTTCTTTGCTTTATAGAAATACACCTCAAGACGTGAAGTTTATTATGGTGGATCCAAAAAGGGTGGAGCTTACTCCGTACAATGGAATCCCTCATCTGTTAACAGCCCCGATTGTTGATACCGACAAAGCTATCAATGCTTTGAAATGGGCAGTTAGCGAGATGGAACGACGCTATAAGTTGGTCGCTGAAGCTGGCAAGCGCAATATTTTAGAGTATAACGAAAAGAACGAACTCGCTTTGCCGTATATTGTAATAATCGTGGACGAATTAGCCGACTTAATGGCTGTGGCAAAGCAAGATGTAGAAACAGCCATTGCTAGGTTGGCGCAGATGGCGCGCGCTGTGGGACTACACTTGGTATTGGCTACGCAGCGACCAAGCACAGAAGTAATTACTGGTCTGATAAAAGCAAACATCACATCGCGTGTGGCGTTTAAGGGGCCAAGCCAGATTGATAGCCGCACGATTTTGGATTCTTCTGGCGCAGAGAAATTACTTGGCCGTGGTGATATGTTGTTTGTGTCGGCAGAATCTACGAAACCAAAACGAATTCAAGGTGCATTGATAACCGAGAAAGAAGTTCATAAGGTGGTGGATTTCTTTAAGCAACAAACTGGTGCAGTTATTTACAACGAAGAAATAGTAGAGAAACAACAACGTCTTAGTGGCGTACCTGGTCTTGGCGGTGGTGCCGATGATGCAGGTGATGAATTATTCGAAAACGCAAAAGAAGAAGTCCTTCGTGCTGGTAAAGCTTCGGCTTCATTGTTGCAGCGGCGTTTACGGATTGGTTATTCGCGCGCAGCTCGCTTACTCGATATTTTAGAAGAGCATGGCGTGGTTGGTCCAGCCGATGGTGCCAAACCGCGCGAAGTTTATGGGGTTTCCGAGACCGAGCGCGCCGAGTACGGCTCGGACGACGACGAAGTTTAATCATTGCCCCGCTAAATGCGGGGCTTTATATTTTATTCAGTATTTCTTACCCCAAATTTGAGGAAAAATTAAACAGGACTTTATCGGTGTGATACTATAATAAGTATGTCAGAGCATTTTGAAACCAAAAAAATATCCCAAGAAACTCTAGGGGAATATCTCTACGCAGTGCGTCAGCAACTTGGCTTATCTGCGTCGGAAGTATCTATGGAGACTGGAATTTTAGAGAAATTTTTAATTGCTTTGGAGCAAGGCCGCTATCAAGTTTTACCACCCGATGCATATGTGTTAGGTTTTTTGAAAAAACTCGCTAATTTATACAAGATTTCTTGCGATGATTTATTAGAGCAATATAAGAAGGAAAAAGGCGTGGTAGAGCAAACTGCTCGGCAGCGCATGGCGCCTTCCACAAGCTGGTTGGCAGGATTAAAGCAAATAGTGGTAACCCCAAAACTGATTTCTGTTTCAGTAGGAGTGCTTGTAGTTTCTGGGTCCTTTCTTTATGTATTAGTTCAAGTCTTTTCTGTGAATCGCACCCCAGCTTTAACTATTTTAGAACCCACCGCTAATACCGTGCTAGCAGGGAGTTCGATAGATATTAAAGGTAAGACCGATCCTGGTATCAGCTTAACTGTGAACGGGCAAAATGTTTTGGTGCAGGCCGATGGTTCTTTTGCTACTACCTTGGGGGTAGCCCCTGGCCAGAAAGATTTTCAGTTAGTGGCAAAGAATAAGTTTGGTAAAGAAAGAGCAGAGGTTTTATCTTTGCGAGTAGACGAACCACAAGTTGCCGGTGATATTACCGAATTGCCCAGCGAGTTCATTGTCGAGCTGTATTTCATTCGCACTACTACTATCTTTATAAAAAGTGATGATAAGGAATTAACAGAAGAGATTGTTCCAGCGGGTGCTACAAAAAAAATAGTTGCCCAAGACAGAGTCGAATTAACCACCAGCGATGCCGGCGGTACGCAAGTTACATTTAATGGTGTTAAACTGCCCGCTTTGGGTCGCGCCGGTCAAAAAGTTACGGAAACTTTTAATCGAGATCTCGAGCAACTTATTCGGTAAACAACCTACTATTAATTAAACGCATATGGCAAAAGCAGCAAAAGCAAAAAAAACAGTTGAACAATCTGGTCGACTCGGCGCTATCGATAACGCAATCGATCAAATTAAGGAAAAATTTGGCGACGGCAGCATTATGAAGATTGCCGATAACCAAAAGTTAAATGTCGAAGCGATTCCTACCGGTAGTATTAGTTTAGATATGGCACTGGGGGTAGGCGGTATCCCTAAAGGGAGAATCGTAGAGATCTATGGTCCAGAAAGTTCTGGGAAAACTACTTTAACTTTGCATATGATAGCCGAAACCCAGAAACAAGGCGGTATGGCAGCATTCATTGATGCCGAGCACGCGCTCGATCCAGATTATGCCAAGAAAATAGGAGTGAAGTTAGATGATTTATTGGTTTCCCAGCCAGATAGCGGCGAGCAGGCGTTAGATATTGCCGAGACTTTAGTGCGCAGTAATGCTTTAGATTTAATTGTAATCGATTCGGTAGCCGCGTTAACACCGCGAGCAGAAATTGAAGGCGAAATGGGCGCTTCGCATATGGGACTTCAAGCTAGATTAATGTCTCAAGCACTTCGCAAACTTACCGGAATAATTTCTAAAACTCATACTACAGTAATTTTTATTAACCAAATTCGCATGAAGATTGGGGTGATGTTTGGTAATCCCGAAACTACCACCGGTGGAAATGCTTTAAAGTTTTATGCATCAGTGCGTGTGGAGGTGCGGCGTAGTGCGCAGATTAAAAACGGCGATAAAATTATTGGCAACCGAACTAAAGCGAAAGTCGTAAAGAATAAAGTGGCCCCACCTTTTAAAGTTGCCGAATTCGACATCATGTACAACGAGGGTATTTCTGCATCTGGGGATGTATTAGATACTGGATTATTAATGGAAGTTATTTCTAAGAGCGGCAATTCTTATTCATTTGGTGATATTAAGTTGGGTGTAGGTCGAGAGACTGCAAAGGCGTTTCTAAAGGATAACCCCGAGGTTTTTGCAGAAGTAGATAAAGCCCTGCGCGACAAATTACTAACTGGCGATGCATTGCCTAATAAAGCAATCGAAGATGTCGATGATGCAGATTAGTAAAAACAACCAGCAAAGCTGGTTGTTTTTACTTCGCCAACTTGACCGATTTCCTCTATAATATAGATATGTCGGCATATCAATATTGCAGCATCGATTTAGAGTTTACAGGCTTTGATCCCCAGACCGAGCAAATCTTAGAAATTGGATTTGCATTTTTTGATATCAAAAATGGTGAAATTGTGATTGGTGAGCAGTGGTCGCAAATTTTCCGACCAAGCATCGAAGTACACCCTAAAATATTAGGACTCACTGGGATTACTCAAGACGAAATCGACAGTGCTCCAGAGGTGGCGGAATTTCGAGAATTTTTAAGCGAGAAATTATCAAACGTAATTTTGGTGGCTCACAACCCAGTATTAGACGTTAAGTTTTTAGAGCAAGCTGGTGTGCAATTGTCGGGTCGGGTAATAGATACTTTGGAACTGGTGCAGTTTATTTTACCAACGTATCATAGCTATAATCTTGAAAATCTTATGCATTACTTTGGGATTTTGCATGAAGGAAGCCACCGAGCTTTAAGGGATAGCTTGTCTACGATTTCATTATTAGAGAAGTTATTAACCATTTATGCCGGTTTCCCGTTAGAATTAAAAGCCGAATTAAACAAGATTTTTGCGCAAGGGCAATTTGAGTGGATCGCATTACTGGAGCAGTCAATATCTCCCCAGCAGATTGTAGTGAATGATTTGTTGGCGATTGATGGTGTGGCTAAAGACAAACTTTCTTTGAACGACCAATTGTTAATCGATCCTACGCACCACCTACATGAAGCGCGCATGGCGTATAATTTACAAGGCCATTCGCAAGCCAGCTTGCAAGTAATGCATAATAAGCAAGAAGTGTTGCGGTTGTGGCGTGCAGGGGTGGTTGAAGGTGTGTTTGAATCCAAAGATTTATTCCATCAAGAAGCGTTTCGGCAATTTTTAAAAACAGCGACTACTTCTGAAGAGTTGCGCTTCTGTTTAAAAATTTTAGTGTGGCAATATACAAATTGGCAAACTAAAACAGTTCTAGATTTAAACTTGTCGTTTTTTGGCGGACAGTTTAAAGCGTTCATTGTTTATGGAGAGTACGTACCAGCGCTACAGCAAGTTGCCGCGTGCGATTATCAAACTTTTTTGCAATTGGCAGATAGTAAACTAGAGACTCACCGTGAGCTGTACATTTGCGATGTGCAACGATTCGAGCGCTTCTTAACTTTTGGAAGTCGGGAGCGGCTTACTTGGTATAATTTTTCATTTGTTGTAAAGTCGATCTATAATCCCGAGACAGGTTTCGGAAAAGAACAATTTCGCAATCAAGTTACCGAGCTGTTGTCAGCACTAGATTTGTTTTTTGGTCTAGTACAGATTATGCTTCGGCAAAGCACCAAGCAGACCGATTATGTAGCACTGGCAGATTTAGAAGTATTGCAGCCAATTTACTATCGAAGGCTGCATTCTGCAGCAAGTAATTTGGCAAAGCGGTTACATCAACTTGGACAAGCTGCCCAGCAGGAGCGACTTGGGGTTTTAGCTGATGAGCTTAATCGATTCTTTGAGCCCGAAGAGAATTTTGTAAAGTGGATAGAATTAAGTGAGGAGAACGTTAGTTTACATAGTCAACCAGTGCGTATCGATTCAATTGCTCAGCGTTACTTTAAGCATTACGCAAGTGTGAAACTTTCCGAAACAGTTTCAAATTCAGCTTTACTTTTTTATTTAGTCGAGCGTCTGGGATTTAGTACAGAGATATTAAAAAATATTAAAAACATACCTAAGTTCAAGTTAGAAACTTTTAATATCAATAAGTCGGAACTAGCTTTGGAAATAAAAAGACTCACTGCACCGCTTGTGGTAATTTTCCCATCCCCAGCTACAGTTAAGAGTTTTTACAAAGAGTTTCATCAAGACTTGCGAGCAAATTTTCATCTATTTGGACAAGACTATTCTGGTAGCGGCAACAAAATCTTTCGGAATTTCCGTATTTTTGAAAATAGTTTACTGTTGGCGACAAGTCAATTTATTAATCGGCAGAGATATGTCGCACCTAGTCGCACCATTTTGTATTTAGAGCCACCAATTGTAGATGTTGAGCAGCCTTATTATCAAGCATTGTTGGCCGAGTACAAAGAGCAGTATGAAAATCTTTCAGAAATCTTAAGTTCTGGCGAATTGTTCTTGAATATTAAACAGCTATCTGGCGAGCATGCTCCAAAGGTGCTTATGTTGTCTGCTCCGGGTGAGACTAAAGAATAAAATCTTCAAAAAATTGTGGACAACTTTGGAACAGAGATTATTGACTGGGTAACTATACAGAAGATGACCTCTGTTTTTTTAGTACTAAATAAATTTGCCTGCGACTAATTGACAGGAAGCATTTTTTTTGCTATTATATAAAAGTCAAAGCAATTCCAAACCGACCTAAGATAAATTAGTTAGGCGGACCGCACCTTGAAAGCAAAATATAATCGGTGATTCTGGGCAAATTACTTTGTAAAATTGTCTAGATCAACAAACTGAACTGAGGAAATCTGCCACTTCTTCTAGTACTAGATAAGTAGACTCTAAAATTCTAGAAAATAACAGGCCTAACAAAAACCTGTTATCGATTAGGAGTGTAGCTTTCCTCCAAACTTTCCGTCATAGCCTGTTCCAATCTAGGCTGTCTGTAAAACAAAAACCAATGAAGGTTCTCGGCTGTCCTTAACAGCTGCAAAAATTTTTTTCAAAAACAAAAACAAAATCAAAAAGAACAAACGTTTTAAGGTCATTAAGACCACAAGGGAAGTTTAGAGTGCAGTTTGACATCGATTGGAATGCAGACGCTTCTATGAGTTCGCTCGTAGATAACTGGAAGCTATTATGTTGGTAGCGACCGCGCATGCTTTAGGATCTCAACAGTTGGGGTCCTACAGCATGTGCGGCGACTATCTGGAAGCTTTCAGATAGCGCCACTTCTGGCCTGTTCATTTTTAAAATTTGGGGCCCAAGAAGGGGCGCTTTTTTATTTATCTGTTTGCTATAATGTAAATAATTAATATTTTTATATGTTAACTCAAGAATTTATAGAAGAAATGAAGGCCAAGTTGTTATCCGAGAAAGCTCGGTTAGAACAAGATTTGTCTGGTCTTGCAGAGCATACAGAAATTGGCGACGATTTAGATGAGAATGCTAGTGAGATTCAGGTAGATGAGGTAAATCAAGATATTAGCAATCGTATGAAAGCTGATTTAAAAAAAATTGAAACAGCTTTACAAAAAATCGACGACGGCAGTTACGGAGTCGATGAGCAAGGTAATGAAATTAGCGAAGAGAGGTTACGCGCAATTCCATGGGCCGACAAAGCTATCTAGGATGGATATTACCGAACAAGAAAACTTGCCAACCAAGAATCTTACCGAAAGACCCGAGTCTAAGTCTTTCGGTTTTTGGATTGCAGTAATCGGCGGTTTAGTTTTACTAACGCAATTGATTCGTGTGATGGTACTGAGCAGCAACTGGTCATTTTTTTTGAACGACAAATTTGCATTTAGTCTTAATTTCCCGACAGCATTGATGTATGTGCTTTACATCACAGCGATGGTGTTTATTGTTCGGTATCTGTGGCGGCATTGGCAGACTCTTGGGACGATTACGAAACTGGGGTTTGTGTTAATTCTTTCTGGTGGGGTTAGTAATTTTGGCGAACGCATGGTGTTTGGTCATGTGGTTGATTATATTTTTATTGCCAACGGCGTATTGAATGCAGCCGACCTATTTATTATGTTCGGTATTTTATCAATCTTTATCGATCGTCCTCGTCGCAATCTTTAGAAATATTTTAGTTTTTCTTAATCAGGATTTTATTAGCCAGCTGTTATGCTGGTTTTATGTTTTGAAGATTATAATTTAAAGAGATGATTCATAAAATATTTACCGCCACGCCCAATGGCTATCAGGCTTCATTAGTAGAGATAGAAACAGATGTCACCTTGAACAGTTTACCAGCCACTGTGATTGTAGGTTTACCAGACACTGTAGTTCAAGAAAGTCGTGAGCGCGTTCGTGCTGCTATTCGCAACACTAGTTTTCAGTATCCAGTGGCAAGAGTATCGATAAATCTTGCCCCAGGAGGTCTACCCAAAGTTGGCAGTCATTTTGATTTAGCAACCGCGCTATCGATATTGTTGGCCGCGGGTTTAATCGAGTTTGAGCCTAGTGGTAAGATGTTTATCGGTGAGTTGGCTCTAGATGGCCGTTTACGCTCTTCGGCTTGTGTATTATCGATGGTTATGGCAGCAAAACAGGCTAAATTAAAAGAGGTTTTCGTGCCAATGACTAATGTGCAAGAGGCTGCTTTGGTTTCTGGGATTTTAGTGTTTGGAGTAACTAGTTTGCAAGAAATTATCGAGCATCTGCAAGGCCGAGCAAAATTGACTCCCATACGGCGGAAGAATTTGGTCCACACATCAAGTCAGGAATTCGGGGTAGATTTTGCAGAAATCGCCGGACAAGAATTAGCAAAACGAGCATTATTAATCGCAGCCGCAGGTTTTCACAATTTGCGCATGACCGGCAGTCCTGGTAGCGGAAAAACTATGTTAGCCAAAGCGCTTGCCGGAATTTTGCCAGAGTTAACCGAAAGTGAAATAGTCGAGACAACAAATATTTACAGCCTGGCCGGAAAGTTAACTTCAGGGTATGTTAGCGTTCGGCCGTTTCGCGCGCCGCATCATACTGCCTCGAGCATTTCTTTAATTGGCGGCGGCGCGCGACCTGGTCCAGGCGAAGTAAGTTTGGCGCATAATGGCGTATTGTTTATGGACGAATTGCCCGAGTTTCCGCGCCATGTATTAGAGGTCTTACGCCAGCCTTTAGAAGAACGAAGTGTTACCATTGCCAGAGCGTACAACACAATTAAGTTTCCTGCGAAGTTTATTTTGGTAACAGCGCAGAATCCATGTCACTGCGGCAATCATGGTGACCCGATATTGGTGTGTCGGTGTCATCCTGGCGAGGTGATTAAATATAATAAAAAAATTTCTGGGCCATTGCTGGATAGAATCGATTTGCATATTGTTGTGCCTCGGTTGCCTTACGAAGAATTTAAAAAAATTCGGCCACAAGCTAGTTCGAAAGAATTACGACAAATAGTAATCTCTGCTCGCGCAAAACAGATTGCTAGATTTAGAGGATCGAAAACTAATAGCGAAATGACGGCGCGCGATTTGAAGCAATACTGCGTGCTAGATACTCAAACCGAAAATTTATTACAGCGCGCAGCGAATCAATACTTGCTTTCTGGTCGTAGCATTCACCGACTATTAAAAGTTGCGCGTACCATCGCCGACCTAGAAGATAGTGAGTTAATTCGTCAGGAGCATTTAGCCGAAAGTTTACAGTATCGAATGATACAAAACTAACTACGAGTTTTATCGGTTTCTGTGGTATAATATCGGCATATGACGCAACAAACAGTCCGCAAAGCAGTAATTCCCGTCGCTGGTTTTGGTACTCGATTTTTACCTGCCACAAAGGCACAGCCTAAAGAAATGCTCCCGTTGGTAGATAAACCGATTATTCAGTATGTCGTAGAAGATGCAGTTTCGGCAGGCATTGAAGATATTATCTTAGTTACAGGCTGGCATAAACGCAATATCGAAGACCATTTCGATTATCCTTTTGAGCTAGAAAAGCGTTTAGAGGAAGCCGGAAAATATGAACAACTAGAAGAAATTCGCAAAATCGCGAATTTAGCCAATTTTTATTACGTGCGCCAGAAAGGGCCAATGGGGAATGGAACGCCGATTTGGAATGCCCGCCATATAATTGGCGATGAGCCGTTTCTGGTGTTGTGGGGCGATGAATTGTAGAAGCTGGCCCTCAAACAAGATCCCAACAATTAGTTTCTGCTTACGAAAAGTACGGTGGTAGCGCTGTGCTGGGAGCAATTCGAACGACTCGCGAAGAAGACTATCAGCGCTATGGTTATGCGAGCGGGAAAGAAATTGATAGTGGTGTCATTGCCGTTGATCAGTTTTTGGAGAAACCAGGTGTGGGAGTAACCGATTCACCGTTTGCAGTGGTTGCAGGTTATGTGTTCAGTCCCGATATTTTTCCGGCAATGGAAAAAGCCATGAAAAATTTAGAAGAAAAAAATACCCCCGATGAATTATATTGGGCCGATGGAATGAACATTATGTTGAGTGAAGGTAAGCAAACATTTGCTGTAGAAATCCAAAACGGGCGTTATTATGACTGCGGTAATAAATTAGAATATCTAAAAGCCGTCGTTGAGTTTGGGCTTAAGCATGAAGATTTACACGACGACTTTTCAAACTTTTTGAAAAATCTAAAGCACTAAATTAAAATCAACATGGGTAAAATCAAAATACAAACTATTCGAAAAATTACATTATCGCTAGCTGTGTTTTCTATGGTGTTGCTATCGGCTGGTTGTTTTGGTGGTGGCAGTACACCTTCGAGAGTTACATTAAAAATTTGGAAACCATTTGTTGATAGCGATAAAATGAATACCATTATTCAAGAGTATCGCAAAGCGCGACCGAACGTAACGATAGAATATACTCGTAAGAACATAGAAAATTACGAACAGGATTTATTGAATGCTTTGGCCGCGGGTAGTGGACCAGATATTTTTTCTATAAATAACACATGGCTTACTCAATATTTAGATAAAATTTCACCAGCACCAGAAAGTTTTTATACTATTCGAGATTATCGCGAGGCGTTCGTTGATGCAGTGGCCAACGAGATGATTCGCGACAACCGCATTTATGGCACCGCTATGTGGGTCGATTCGCTTGCGCTTTACTACAATAAAGATTTATTAGGCACCGCAGGCATAGCGACTCCGCCCAGAACTTGGGATCAGTTGGCCCGGGATGTGAGACGAATTAAAGCCCAAGATTCATCTGGTTATTTCACTCGGAGTGGGGTAGCGATGGGGATGTACGAAAACGTTAACCGCGCTCAAGATATTATTTATTTGTTAATGTTACAAGCTGGGGCAGTGCCTTGGACACAAGATGGGCGTACCCCAACTTTTGCCAATAGTATCCAGCGCTCTGGTCAGACTGTAAATCCTGGAGTATTAGGAGTGGATTTTTATACATCGTTTGCAAATCCGTCCCGAGAAAATTATAACTGGAATGCACAGAGCGATTATTCGGTTGATGCCTTCGCAAATGGTCGTGCAGCCTTTTTGTATGGTTATAGTTACACCCGGGCACAAATTGACGCTAAAGCCCCGAATTTAAATTATGATGTAGCTAATGTTCCGCAATTCGATTTGAGCCAGC
>DAOLDG010000005.1:0-15866 GCA_035327465.1 Candidatus Doudnaibacteriota bacterium | reverse complement strand
GAGCCGCAAATCCTAAATGAGTCTCTAAAACTTGTCCTAAGTTCATACGCGACACAATCCCGAGCGGGTTCAAAATTACATCAACTGGAGTTCCGTCGGCCATGTGTGGCATGTCTTCAACAGGAATAATGCGAGAAATTATACCCTTGTTACCATGACGTCCAGCCATCTTGTCCCCGACTTGGATCTTGCGCAGAACCGCTATCGAAACTTGAATCGAACGAATCACCCCGCTTTGCAATTTATCACCGGCTTCACGAGTAAACTCACGAATATTCACTACCTTTCCATACTCACCGTGCGGTAAAGTTAAGGAAGTATCTTTCACATCTCGGCTTTTTTCGCCAAAAATTACACGAAGCAGTTTTTCTTCGGCAGTGAGATCGGTCTCGCCTTTCGGGGTAATCTTGCCTACCAAAATATCACCAGCTTTAACTTGTGCTCCAATCCTCACCACGCCTTCTTCATCTAGGTTTTTAAGTTTTTCGTCACCCACATTCGGAATATCGCGGGTCACAACTTCTGGGCCAAGTTTTGTATCGCGCACGTCTATCTTAAAATCTTCAATGTGAACAGAAGTGTAGTAGTCTTCTTGCACTAAACGGCTAGAAAGTAAAATCGCGTCTTCATAATTGCCGCCTTCCCAAGACATAAATGCCACAAGTACATTTTGACCAAGCGCTAATTCGCCATGCTGGGTAGAAGTGCCATCGGCAAGCACATCACCAGCTTTTAATTTCTGACCTTTGTCTACGCGCACAATCTGGTTTAATGAAGTACCGCTATTAGTACGAACGTATTTTAACAATGGGTATTCATAAGTTTTACCAGATTCACCTTTCACAACAATTTTGTCGCCGTTGGCAGAAACAACCATGCCAGCTTCTTCGGCTAATATCACCTGGCCGCTATCGCGCGCGGCCTTAGCCTCCATGCCAGTACCAACAATCGGCGAGCGCGGGACAATACAAGAAACAGCTTGTCGTTGCATGTTACTGCCCATCAAAGCGCGGTTCGCGTCGTCGTGTTCTAAGAATGGAATTAAAGAGGTTGTAACAGAAATAATTTGCTTTGGCGAAATATCAATACAATCGATTTCATTAGTATCGCTAATAGTTGGCACTCCACGCACTCGCACCGAAGCACGTTCATCGATAAAGTAACCATGTTCATCGATCTTCGAATTGGCCGGACCAATCGTTAATTTTTCTTCTTCATACGCATCTAAATATTCGACTTTATTTGTTAGTCGTCCTTTAACTTGAATTTGATCTAAATCTTCTATCTTCGCAAGGCGCTTGGCATCTGCTTCGGAAATCTTATGTCCAGCGGTTACAACCACCCCACTATCTTTATCTTTTACATCATAAAGCGCTGTTTCGCCTACAGCATCCTTGCCATCATTTTTTGCAACGCGCTTCACGATTTGATAAGGAGTTTCAATGAAACCAAAATCATTAATCCGAGCATAAGTTGCCAAGTGAGCGACTAATCCAATGTTTGGACCTTCTGGGGTAGTAATCGGACAAAGTCGGCCATAATGAGAACGGTGTACGTCGCGCACTTCGAAACCAGCACGTTCGCGCGAAAGACCGCCGGGTCCCATAGCAGACAAGCGTCGCTTGTGCTCTAATTCGGCCAAAGGGTTAGTTTGGTCCATAAACTGTGAGAGCTGGGAAGAAGAGAAAAACTCTTGCGTCGCTGCCACAATCGGACGAACGTGAATAAGCTGTGCTGGAGTCACGGTTTCTAAATCTGCTAACGACATTCGGTCTTTACAAATACGCGCCATGCGCGCCAAACCAACACGATAACGAGTCTGCACTAATTCTCCCACCGCGCGCACGCGACGGTTGGCCAAATGATCAATATCGTCTGCTGGCTCTCCAGTATTATTCAACCGAATAATTTCTTTAACAACAGCCACCATATCTGCTAAATCCAACAACCGACTATCATGATTCTTTGGAAAATCTAAACGTTGGTTAAATTTATAGCGGCCAACTTCGGAAATGTCGTACCGGTCAAAATTAAAGAACATCGCGTCGATTAGTGAACGGGCATTATCTACGGTAGCCAGATCACCAGGGCGAATACGTTTATAAACTTCTTTGTAACCCTCATCGGCGTTGCTAGAAACGTCTTTTTCTAAAGTAGTTTGAATGTATTTTAGTTCTGGATTGGTATCTATATCCTTGAATGCCTCCAAAATTTCTTCGTTTGTCTTTAGACCAAAAATACGCAGCAACGCAGTAACTGGAATCCGGCGCTTGCGATCAATCTTTACACCAATCACGCCTGCATTGTCGGTATCGAGTTCGAGCCACGCGCCGCGGTTAGGCACAATCTTCGCGCCGTATAAAGTTTTACCGCGGGAAAACTCGGAAGTGAAAAACACGCCTGGTGACTTAATCAACTGAGAAACCACCACCCGCTCCACGCCATTAATTACCAAAGTACCGCGAGGTGTCATCAGTGGAAAATCTCCGAAATATACATCCTGGGTTTTGGTTTTGCCTGTAACTTTATTAACCAGCTTCGCACTCACATAGAGAGGTGCCTCATAAGTGGTGTTACGCTCACGAGCAGTGAGCTCATCATACTTTGGCTTATCGAAGAAATAATCACCAAAATACAACTCAAGATTCTTGCTCGTAAAATCATGAATTGGATTAATCTCATCTAATAACTCCTTTAGGCCTTTCTCAAAAAACCATTTATAAGAGTTCAGCTGAACCTCGATGAGGTTGGACATTTTCACAGCTTGATGCCGTTTTGCAAAAAATTTGCGTTCTTTCGCAGTCTGACCAGGGACCGCAACAGAACCAATCGCCTTTGGCTTAGTCTGGATTGCCATTCACAATGCTCCGTAAGTCTTAGACTTACTATTACTAATATATTAAAGAGGGGTTATTCATTGTCGAGTGCCAGATAAGTTAATCTGACAACAAAAAAAGACTAGAATAAGCGGTTTTTTGTTTTTTAAGGACTCTGTTTATTGTTTCAGAAGTCACAGAATTGAGTATTATAGAAAAACCGGAGCCGCCAATAGTCTTGTGAAAGGATTCTAATAAAGAGATATGAAATTGTATTATGAGAAAAAAAAGACTCCCATTCTTGCGGACGCAAAAAAGGGCTTCAAAAAATGCCTTAATTTCTTATTGATTTGTTCACATTTGAATAATAACAGCCAAATATATTTTGTCAAGTCTTTTTCAAGATTTTCTAAAGAAAATCTCAAATATGGCAACGTGATATAATAAACTCATATGACCCGGTAATACAACTTTGGATGCAAGCTATTAGGCTGAAATTATATCAATATTTGCTGGGTTTTTGTACAAATTTAACATTAAAGTAGAGCATCGAGGCTTGCCGAGATGTATGCAAAGTTGATATACCGGGATGATCGCATATTTAAAAGGAATCCTTCTGCAAAAGACCACTCAATACTTGATTTTAGAACAAAACGGAGTTGGTTATAAAGTGTTCACTACGCCGGAAGTACTCGAAATCCCTGTCGGACAAAACGTTGCTCTATATATATACCATAAAAGCAGTGACGATGGTCAAACTTTATTTGGGGTGTCAGATTTTGCTGGGCTACAATTTTTCGAACTGCTAATTTCTGTGACGGGCGTTGGACCGAAGATGGCCCTCACTATTATCTCCAGCTCTAAATTAGACATTCTCCAACAAGCCATCATTAATGGCGATAGCGATATCTTCACGCGCATGTCCGGCGTGGGCAAAAAAACTGCCGAGCGGATTATTTTAGAATTGAAGTCGAAACTCGCAAGCGGAGTACTCATCGGCGCTAGTGGTGGCTCGAGCGATTTATTTGATGCACTACTCTCCTTAGGTTACAATCCCAGAGAAATTCGCGATGTGGTATCTAAAGTAGACAGCTCTCTTGATACTGGCTCCCAAATAAAAGAAGCTTTAAAAATGATCGCCAAAAATTAATCCCAAAATGTTAAAAGAAATTGCGCAGCAAACCGAATACGATGCTCTCCTGGCTAGCCAAGGCGCTAGTTCTTTTTTGCAAAGCTGGGAATGGGGTGAGTTTCAAAAATTACAAGGTCAAAAAATATTTCGGTACGCTTTCGAAAATGAAAACACTGAAAAAATTACTGCACAGTTTATAGAGCAAATCGTACCCCATCTTGGTGGTAAATATTTATACTGCCCTTATGGACCAGTGGGCAATTTAGCTTCCCTACCTGCTTTCATTAGTGAGCTTAAAAAACAATTTCCCAATCACTGGCTCATTAGGGTTGAACCCCAAAGCGAATATCCCGACATTGGCCAAATTACAATCCGCATACAACCAGGAAAAACTCTCGTAACAGATCTATCGAAAAGCTTGGAGCAACTACTTAAAGAGATGCATAATAAAACCAGATATAACATTAAAGTTGCGCAAAAACATAATGTAAAAATTAAAACAGCTGCTACCAAAGAAGAGTTCGAACAAGCCCTCGATTTAATTATCTCTACCAGTCGTCGGCAAAACTTCTCGGGCCATCCAAGAAGTTACTACGAAAAGTTAATTTCATCATCACAAGTTAATGCCAAAGTATATAACGCCCACTGGCAAGACAAATTGCTTGCCTCTATAATTATTATAGATTACAAAGACACTCGCACTTACTTGTTTGGTGCAAGTAGCGACGAACATAAAAATGTCATGGCGCCATACCTAATTCATTGGCAAGCCATGCAAGACGCTAAAGAGCAAGGATTGCAATTTTACGATTGGTGGGGCGTCGAAACCTCGACAGGCAAACAGCCTGGTTTCGTTAACTTTAAACTACGTTGGGGTGGCAGAGAAATTAGTTACCCAGTGGCCCAAGATGCCGTAACTAAACCAGTGCATTATATGGTTTACAAAATACTTAGACAATTAAACCGGATGTTCTAAGGGGCGCTTGCGCTCTTTTTTTCTCTATTCTGAACCGCTATACTATACGCATGCTCGCTCAACTTAAAAACTTTATACGGCAAATGCTGCCCACGAGTCTATATAAAGCACTTGCTCCACTATATCATGGCACCATCGCCCACCTCGCCAATATTTATTTCGGTCACCCTGCCCGAGAACTCTCGCTGATTGGCGTCACCGGCACAGCTGGTAAATCTACCACGGTAATCATGATGGCCCACATACTAAACCAAACTGGTCACCGTACTGGCTATATCACCACAGTTAGCTCTTTTGATGGCCGAACCGAAACTATTAACGAACATGGCCTCTCGATGCCGGGACCATGGTTATTACAAAAAACCTTACATAATTTCGCGGCACGCGGTTGTAAATTCGCTATAATAGAGGCTACTTCTGAAGGATTAGCCCAAAACCGCCACTTAGGAATGAAGTTCGACGCCGCTCTATTTACCAACCTAACCCCGGCACATCTCGACAGCCACGGCGGTTTTGAAAACTACCGACAAGCCAAAGGCCGATTATTTCGAGAGTTAAAAAGCTCTGGATTTAGCGGGGTAAATACCGATGATCCAAACTTTCATTTCTTCGCAGACTTCCCCGCCCGCAAAAAGTTTGGAGTCTCTACTCGAAATGATAAAACCACCCAAACTGCAATGCCGATTCTCCGAGCCGAAAATATCATTGTCGATGATGAACTTCACTTTGAGGTATCGAAAGTAAAATTCGATATCAGTCTAAAAGGTTCATTTAATATCACTAATGCACTGCTTGCAATCGGCGCAGTTGAAATATTAGGTGTTCCTCTAAAAGAATCGTCTGCTGCGCTAAAAAACTTCGGAACAATAAGAGGGCGCATGGAAGCTGTTCCCAACGACCGCGAGCTTACCATTATTATCGACTACGCGCCCGAGCCGGCCGGTATGGAACAGGCACTCCGTGCAGCACAGCTGGTGCCGCACCAGCGCTTGATTCATGTGTTTGGTTCCACTGGCGGCCACCGAGATACTGCAAAACGATTCGAGTTCGGCAAAATCTCCGCGCAATTTGCCGACACCATCATCATTACCAATGATGATGTGTACGACAGCGAACCAGCCGCCATTGCCGCAGATATTAAAGCTGGCATCGAACAAGCTGGCAATAAAAAAACAGCCAGTGAAATCCTGACTGTTCTGGATCGCCGCGAGGCAATCGGCCAAGCCTTAGAACTAGCCGAGCCGCAAGACTTAATCTTGCTTACCGGCAAAGGCAGCGAGCAATTCCTAGTCCTACCCGGCAACAAGCGCATCCCTTGGGATGAGAAAAAATTAATAGAAGAGCTGCTTGGAAACTAGCCTACTTTGGCCGATAGGGATTTATTGCAAAAGAATTTTTGCAGATACTCCCTTAATTCTACCGTTGGCTGCAGATATGAAACGAGGTCATTAGATCGCTTGAAGTAATTTTTTTCTTCAAGCTTCTCTAGCCCAATCCTCAATGACTTGAGGGTTGGGCGCTGATCGACTCCAATCTGGGGCATATCTACCGGCCTGTTATTATACAGGCTCGATATAAATTCCGCACTTTTCACTTTTTTCCTAATAAAGGTTCTTCTGCGGTCATTTGATTGGCAGGTAAATTTCAGAAAAAAGTATAACACGTAGCTTGCACCCTGGTGGCCCAAAGTTAAGCAAAAACTGTTTGGAGTTAATTTCTCAACATCCTCCAGCGTAACGTTAAAACGGTTGTAACTTTTTGGAACCGACTCCACTGTTGTCTCGTCCATCGTATTCCTCCTCTGAACTATTTAAACACCATAACATCTTACTGATTTTTTAACTTCTTGTCAAGTATGACCCTTTATATTAATACAACTGAATTTCACAATCTGGAGTTAGCGCTAATTAAAGCCGGTGGTGTAAAAACTTTTCGCAAAAACTTGGCCTTCAATGAAAATTTTAAAACTCTAGAACTAATTGAACAGTTTTTGAAAAAGCAAAAAGTCGCGCTAAAAGATTTGCATAAAATTATTGTGTGTAGCGGGCCCGGCTCTTTCACTGGCATTCGTGTGGGCGTGGCGCTAGCCCAGGCTTTAGGTATAGGATTAAACATTCCAGTGCAGGCCATTCCAAAAAACAAGATTCCTTCTAACCTAGTCGAGCTTGAAACCATGAGGTTGTCGACCAAACTCACTTTACATTATGGGGCTAAACCTAACATTACGAAACCAAAAAAGAAAACGCGTAGTTAAATACCACGCGTTTTTTTCTGACAAAAATTTTTTGCCAGAAACAGACAGGCGATTGCTGGTCATTCAAAGCCTGTCATCTGATTTTTCCACCCTGCTTCCGCATCATCTGGATAGCATTTTAAGACCAAGGAGAATACTATCGAAGTGGCAACCAGCAAGGCCAACGAAAGGACTACCCCCAACCACAATTTATGCGACATTGCATGTATTGAAATGGAAAAATACTGTGAACACCAAAAAACGATGCCAAGCATGCTAAGAGGTCGAAGACTTTCATTGGCCATTGAAAAAACCAACAGCACTGGTCCTAGCAAATAAATGATCGACTGAAAAATGATCATCCCTAGCAAGCTAACTTCCAAGAACCAATAAGCTAGATAGCCGGTTGCAGCTACAATAACCCACAACCACTTTACCGTCCTCCAAATCATTTTTTACCTCCGATTATTGAAGCCGGGGAAGATACCACACGGCTTTACTCTTCGAGCATGCCAGAGCAAACTCGCAACCATCCGAAGCGAATCAAACATCGCTTGAAGTTCTGAAAAAAAGTACCTCATAGTTTCCTCCTTCTCCTTACTGAAATCCTAGTAGTTTAGCAGATACATATAAATTTGTCTAGTCTGCCTGCAAACGAAATGTCCGGTAAGCCAGCGCGGTTATAATCACCAACCAAAAAATTAGCATGCCTGCATCGGTGCCCCAATCTGCCCAAGTTCCATTATTTAGATACACACTGCGCATTGCATCCGATAGATAAGTAATTGGCAACAACTCGGCTACTTGCCGCAGACCCGCAGGTAAGCTACTAATAGGATAAAAGATGTTGCCCAAAAAAGTAAGAGGTAAGCCTACTGCTGCTGTGATTGGTGCTGCAGCTTCATAAGTATCGGCAAAACTTGCAATAATTAAGCCTAGTAATAAAAAGATTGCCGCGCCCAGCACTGCGAACACCAAACCAAAAGCCATGGTGATGTTAAGCGTTGTTCCAAACCAAATCCATCCGACAAGTGTGAGTAGCACCACCTGCATCAATGCCACGATAATTCGACTCAATAACACACTAGCCATCAACTCGGACGGCTTTAGCGGGGTCACTAAAAATCGCTTAATTACATTGCGCGACTTTAGATCCACCCACCAATAAGCCAACCCATAAATACCGCCCTGCATAATAGTTAAAGCAATAATCCCTGGTAGTACATACTGCGCATAATTTACATCGTCCGCAAATAATCTACCAATTGGCAATAAAGAAAGAGCGACGTAAATTAACACAGGCATTATTAATGCAAAAAACAAACCGGTGCGATTACGGTAAATGATCCGAAAGTTCATTAAAAATAATTGTAAAAATGATTGACTCATAATTAATCTTCGTAAACTTTGCCAGTTAAATCTAAGTACACATCTTCTAAGCTGGCAGTTTTGAGAGTAAAACTGCTAAAAGACACTTGTCGATCGCGCAGCAGCTGGACCACATCACCCACCGCGGCCAAGTCGGTAATCTCGAGCACGACTTTAGGGTAATTGCTATAGACTTTTTCGATAGCAGTAATAGTCTTAAAGATTTGCTCATCCAGCTCCTGGTCGGTGAGGAATGAAATCTGCGTAGTGTGCGATAAATCTTCGATCAGTTTCTTGGGGTTATTAATGGCCAAAATCTTGCCGGCATCCATAATCGCCACGCGATCGCAAAGATACTCGGCTTCCTCCATATAGTGAGTGGTAAGCACAATTGTAATACCTTGCTCGTTAACTTTGCGAATTAGTTCCCAAACATCGCGGCGCGCGCGAGGGTCTAAACCAGTAGTCGGTTCATCTAAAAATAATATTTTTGGATCATTGACTAGAGCTGATGCCAAAGTAAATCGTTGTTTCTGCCCACCAGACAAATCCTTCACTAGTGAATAGCGCTTGCTCTGTAAATTCACAAAACCTAGCAATTTATCCATATCGGCCTCTCGGCCATACAAACCAGCAAACAACTTCAATAATTCTTCCAGGCACAATGACGGCATGTATTCGCTAGACTGCAATTGCACGCCAATCAATCGTTTGATGGCTGGACTATCTTTAAGATTATCCAAATTCATTACAGTCACCTTACCTGAAGTTTGTGGCGTAAGCCCTTCGATGATTTCCAAGGTAGTGGTCTTGCCTGCGCCATTGGGTCCTAAAATTCCGAAAATTTCACCTTGGGCAACAGAAAAAGAGGTCCCTTTGACGGCCTCAAATGTAGCTTCGCCGTTCCTGCGATCTTTCCTTGGAAGCGGATAGGTTTTCTTTAAATTACTAACCTCAATAACTTTAGACATAAAAAAATTATACCACCCATGACTTTACAAGTGAAGCGGACTGAGTTATGATATTTTTCTGTTTTACTATTTTTCTGAGGAGGACAATATGTATCACGATAAGAATACTGACCCAAGGCCAAAGAGCAAAGAGAAGTCCCGACAAAACTTAGACTCTACACCTCTCTACTCAGGTAGCTTTGCGGCTGTTCAACCACCACCAGAAAACTTTCCGCTGAAACACTCAGAAATTGGTGTCGAAGTACTGGCCATCTTTCTGATTGCACTCTATCTATGCTTCGCCTTATCAGCAAACCGCTCCGGCGGTTTTTTTCTATACCCTTGACCCAAAATGAATTCTGTAGTATTATCAGTGGTTCTACGAAATATATTTTGGAGGAAATATGAACACAAACCTACAATCATCGTACCGGCATGAAATCATTTCAAACGATCAGTGGCATAAAAATGTTGTCATGCTCCTAAGTCTAATCACTGTGGGACTGGCAATCGCACATAGCATCACAGAACAAGCTGCGTTTCGTTTTTGGATTCCCATCCTCATCGTTGCCCAACTTGGAACTATAATCCGGTTGGAAACTATGGTCCACAGGATGGGCGCCTTTCTGAAAAAGGAGGGCGACATATGGGAGCAGTTCCGAGGGAAGCTGTTGCATGACAAGTTTTACTTGACGATGGGCGACATTCTAATGATGGCTCCCGCAGGAGTCGCGCTGGGCTATTACTTCTACCATTCGATTAACTATGCACTGGACAGCGTTTACATAGTAGTTATACTTTTTGAAGTCCTACTTTGGATAACTGCCCCATTCAATGTGAGGAAGCATGCCTCCGATAAATGAAAGGCTCTAAGTTGCTTCATAAACAAAACCGCTCCGGCGGTTTTTTCTTTTGCCCGCTTTCTATATAATAGAGAAGTGCTAACAAATTAAGGTTCAATATAGTGAAGTTTAGACTACAAACAAATTACCAACCGGCTGGAGATCAACCGCAAGCAATTGCCAAACTGATTACCTCGCTTGAAGCCGGCTACAAACACCAAACCTTACTCGGCGTCACCGGCTCCGGGAAAACTTTTACGATGGCGAATGTGGTAGCAAAAATTCAGAAACCAACATTAGTAATGTGCCATAACAAAACTTTGGCCGCACAGCTTGCAAGCGAGTTTGCGGAGTTCTTTCCAGATAATGCGGTTCACTACTTTGTTTCTTACTACGATTACTACCAGCCCGAGGCCTATATCCCCCGCAGTGATACCTACATCGAGAAGGACACCCAAATTAATGAAGAAATCGACCGCTTGCGCAATGCGGCCACAACTTCTTTGATGTCGCGGTCAGATGTTTTAATTGTGGCTTCGGTTTCTTGTATTTACGGTTTAGGAAACCCGGCTGATTATTTGGATTTATCTTTAGAATTAAGGGTTGGTAAAAGCTATAAGCGCGACAAATTATTGCGCCGGCTTACAGATTTACAATACAGTCGTAATGATTATGATCTGAAGCGCGGCACATATCGCGCGCAAGGCGACACTTTAGAAATTGTGTTAGCTTCCGAAGACACTGTGATTACACTACGTTTTTTCGGTGACGAGCTCGAACAAATCGAGCGGCGTCACATGATTTCCGGCGAAACCCTCGAAGAGATGTCTGCCATAAAAATCTTCCCAGCGAAGCATTTCGTTACAACTGAAGAAAAAATGCAAGTGGCGATGGATAAAATTCGTGACGAGCTAATTGTTCGTCTCAAAGAACTAAAGTCTCAGGGAAAAGTGCTGGAAGCCGCGCGCTTAGAACAGCGCACTAACTTTGATTTGGAAATGATGTCTAATACCGGCTTTGTGGCCGGCATCGAAAACTATTCCCGCCACATGGACGGACGAGGGGTGGACGAGCCACCTTCTACCTTGATTGATTATTTTCCAGACGACTTCTTGTTGTTTATAGATGAATCACACCAAACTATCCCGCAAATCGGGGCGATGTTTAAAGGCGATCGTAGCCGCAAAGAAACATTGGTGGACTACGGCTTTCGCCTCCCTTCTGCGCTCGACAACCGACCACTCCGCTTTGAGGAATTCGAAGGCAAGGTTAATCAAGCAGTTTATGTATCGGCAACGCCAGGACCTTATGAGCTTCAAAAAAGTTTAATTGAGAATGAAATTCTTGGTAAAAATAACAGTCCGCTGCCTGCCCCGGAAGAGTTGCGACACATCACCACGGTCGAACAGATCAACCGTCCTACTGGTTTACTCGACCCAACCATCGAAATCCGGCCAATTCAAAATCAAGTCGATCATTTGCTCGAGCAAATTCGCCTTCGCGTGAAACAGGGCGAGCGCGTGCTAGTGACTACACTGTCCAAACGTATGGCCGAAGAGCTCACGGCTTACATTGTCGAAGCCGGTATTAAAGCTCAATACCTCCACTCCGAAGTGGAAACTTTTGATCGACTCGAAACTTTGCGCGACTTACGTCTGGGGATATACGATGTTATTGTCGGTATCAATTTACTTCGCGAAGGTTTAGACTTGCCAGAAGTTTCTTTGGTGGCAATTTTAGATGCCGACAAAGAGGGGTTCCTCCGAAGTGAAACTTCGTTTATGCAAATTATGGGACGCGCGGCGCGCCACTTAAACGGCCAAGTGATAATGTACGCTGACCGCATCACTGGTTCGATGCAACGCGCCATTGATGAAACTTTGCGTCGTCGTAAAATTCAAGAAAAGTATAATAAGCAGCACGGCATCACTCCAGAAAGCATTATTAAAAAAATCGCCGAATCTAGACTCGCGGGAAAAAAGGAATCGTTACCTGGCATCAATACAGGTGAAGTGAATGCTACAAAGTTAAACAAGGTTGAGTTAAAAATGTATGTTGATGAGCTGAACGAACAAATGGAGCTGGCGTCACTTAATCTTGAATTTGAGCTGGCTGCAGAGTTGAGAGACAAAATCACTGAACTCAAGCAGTTGCAAAAACTAAAAAAGAAGTGATAAGATGGTTATCATAAAGTGATTTCAGTGGCCAAAGGAGGACCTATGAAAAAAATCGGACAAAAAATCCTAACAGAAATAGAGATTATTGCAGCATTGCTAATAATAGTTCTCATTATCACAATCTTTGTGATTAAAGAAATTGTGGATTTTGCCTTTTTTGTTTTGACGGCTGGTCTATCGAAAAGATACCACCGAACCACACGGTCGCCCTAGCGACCGTTTTCTATTGCCAAAATTTTACAACTTTGCTAGAATAGTCAAGTTATTGCTTTGCTTTTGTGTCTCGAGAGAGAAGCATAACGAACCATTATTTTAACTCTCATGCCTAATACTAGTTCGGCCAAAAAGGCCATGCGCCAATCGCGCCGCCGTCAAGTGATTAACTTGCGCACAAAATCGAAATATAAATCTGCTGTGAAAACAACTCGCGAAAATATCACTAGTGGCGATGCAAAGGCTGCTACAGAAAACTTAAGAAAAGCTATGTCTGCCTTAGATAAAGCTGTAAAAAAGAATGTTCTTCACAAGAATACCGCTTCCCGCCGTAAGTCTCGTCTTTCAAAAGCTATCTCTAAGTTAAGCAAATAAAAACTCCCTTCGTTTCTCGACGAAGGGAGTTTTTTTATAACTCTCCAGTAAATTCTTGTTAAAGGTTAACTTATTTATTGGTTAAAATTAGCAATACACTGATCGCGTGCTGGGCCAGCTGGTATTTGATCACAAATAGAAGCATCGACTTGTGGCATATCTTGAGGTATAGACTGCATAACTTCTGCTGCGGCTTGGGCTTGGGCAGTAAAGTCCGCAAACTCTACGCTGCTTGGTGGAACAAACTTGCTATTGTCTACGCGCCAACTACCACAGTCCACATTATATTCTTCGTCTAAATCGATATTCTCTTGATGTTCCGATTCGGTAGCTTTAAACTCTGTTAAAGCCGATAAGCGAAATTTGATGCCTTGTTCAAATTCATCACCCCACAAGTATTGATATTCATCATCACGAATCAGATACGCCTTGCTGGTGCCCTCACTGTCGGTAATTTGGAATTCACCGTTCATTTTTTCGCCGGCGATGTAAACTGTCCCGCTTTGTTCACCAAATTCATCTTCATGCTCAAAAGTACAAACAAGGTTCTGGTTAAGCGCTAATAGTGCGCTTAACGAATTATTGCCGGTGATACGCTCGCCGCTCACACGGTCGCCTGAATCATTTTGGCCCTTCCAGACCAGTAGACCGGCAGCAACTACCACAATTATCCCCACTATCGCTAAAAGTTGTTTATTCATATGCCTTTTTAATTAATGTTTTACTAAGTATAGCAAAAAGCTAAAGTGATTTAAGTTCTCCCCAATTGGGGCCGGACTTAGCTTCCACTACAATCGGCACAGACAGCTGAATAGCGTTCTCCATCACTGGCTTGAGCTTTTTGCACCACTCTGCTTCCTTGCCCTGCTTAACTTCAAACACGAGCTCATCGTGAACTTGTAGTAACATGCGAATCTCATCATCACGTCCTTGCAGTAGTTCATGAATCCTAATCATGGCTTTTTTTATAATGTCAGCCGACATGCTCTGAATCGGAAAATTGACAGCCGCGCGCTCTGCAGCTTGGCGGATAAAATACTGGCTCGATTTTGCCTCGGGGAACTTGCGCATCCGGCCGATTTCGTTAATCACATAACCCTGCTCGCGCACTTGCATTTTAGTCTTCTCCAGAAAGGCTTGCACGTCTGGGTAGGCGGCAAAGTACTTGTCGATAAAATCTTTTGCGCTGCCCTGGCTCACTTCACTAATACGTGCCGACAACCCGAAGCTCGATAAGCCGTACAAGATACCGAAGTTAATCACCTTGGCATCCCGGCGCATATCTGCCGTGACCTCATCAGCCGCCACCTCGAATACGGCACTGGCAGTTTTGGTGTGGATGTCTTCGCCTTTATGAAAAGTTTCGCTCATATTCTTATCGCGCGCCAAATGCGCCACGATACGCAACTCAATTTGAGAATAGTCGAGAGCCAGCAAACTATAGCCGTCTTCGGCAATGAATGCTTGCCGGATTTGACTGCCCAAACCTTCTCCTTTTACCGGAATATTCTGCAAGTTTGGGTCGATGCTCGACAACCGTCCGGTGGCGGCAATGGTCTGATTGTAATTAGTATGAATCCGGCCGGTGCGTGTATTAATCATTTCCGGCAAGGCTTCTAAATAAGTAGACTGTAGTTTGGCGAGCTCGCGATATTTTAAGATCGCCTCAACAATCGGGTGTTCTAAACGAAGTTTCTCTAGCTCTCCAGCCGCGGTAGAGCGTCCGGTCTTGTTTTTCTTGCCTGCGGTTAATCCTAGTTGGTCATAAAGAATTACTTGCAGCTGTTTGGGAGAGTTAATGTTAAACTCTTCGCCAGCCTGCATATAGATGTCTTTTTCTAAACTGGTTAGTTCGCCCGCAGCCTCCTGAGAAAGCTTAGCCAGCAGCGAGGCGTCTACTTTTATCCCCCAACGCTCCATAGTAGCCAGCACAGGAATCAACGGCATTTCATACTCGGCAAAAACTTGCTGCAAGTTCTCAGCGATTAACTCCTGGGCCAAAACTTCTTTGAGTCGCCAAGTGATATCCGCGTCCTCGGCAGCGTACCAAGCTACTTTTTCTATCTCCACGTCTTTCATCGAAATCTGGTTTTTGCCTTTGCCGATTAAGTCCTCAATGGGCTGCATCTGATAACCAAAGCGGTTGAACGCCAACGAGCTTAGCCCGTGCTGGCGAGTGCCGGCATCCAATAAGTAAGAGGCCAACATGGTATCGAAACTAGCTGGACTCAATGCAAGGCCCGCGTTTTCTAAGGTTTGCAAATCATATTTAATGTTGTGACCGATTTTGCCGATTTTTGGATTGGAGATGAGATTTTGCAATTCTTTGCTCACATCCAAAATCTCGCGTGTAACATAAAAACCTTGTCCAACCTGAAAGCTGATAGCTACGCCAATAACTTGCGCGTTGATAGGATTCAGTTGGTCGGTCTCGGTGTCGATAACAAACTCTGTCTGCTTTTCCAGACGCGCCAGCAGCTTGTCGAGCTTGGCTTGAGTATCTACTAAAGTATAATCCTGCTGTCCTATGTTAGGCTTAGGCTTGCTAGATTCAGCCACCACCTCTTGCTGCGGCAAATAATTTTTCGGCAGTTTGTCGAGCAAGCTGCGAAACTCTAGTTCTTGGAAAAGCTTCATAATACCGTCCAAGTGCTTTGAAGTAAACTGATAAGCAGGGATATTTACTTCGATGGGAACATCGGTAATAATTTTGGATAATCGATAACTAAGACGCGCATCTTGTTCGCCTTCCATTAACAATTTTAACGGACGCGGCTTTATCTG
>DAOLDG010000004.1:0-16944 GCA_035327465.1 Candidatus Doudnaibacteriota bacterium | reverse complement strand
ATCAATATGAAAAACGAACAAACCCCCGAACAACTCATTGGTTCCCGAATTAAGTCAGCCCGTGAAGAAAAAGGGCTTTCCCAGCTGGACCTGGCTAAAGCCTTAGGTTTTCAGACGGCAACGGCTATTTCTCTCATAGAGGCCGGAGAAAGAGGTGTGCCAGCGACCATTTTAGAAAAGTTAGGGCACGTTTTAGAGCGTGACGTTAAGTATTTCTTGGGTAAAGAGGATGTTGTGGATATCCAAGTAGCCCTTAGGGCTGACAAAGACCTGTCCAAAGAGGACAAGGAGGCTCTAAGCCGATTTATTGAACTTGCCAAGAATAGAAAGAAAAAAAATGAATGACGAACTTCCGGATCTAGGTCCACGCAAAAAGAGCGCAAAAATTCTCGCTCAAAAACTTATAAAGCAAGCTGGTGTGGCCGGTGCCCCAGTTTCACTTCAACGTGTTATTGAATGTTTGCAACTAACCCACGACCTTGAAGTTCGCCGGATTTTTACGAGCGATAAGGTGTCGGGGCTTTTGGTTGTGTGCCGAGAAATGGATGAGGAGTATTCCACGATAGGATTCAATGCTAATGATTCTTGGTATCGCAGGCGTTTTACTATCGCTCATGAGATTGGCCACCTTCTTTTTGGACACGCTTGTACTAAGGGTCAGAACAGCGGTACGCACAACGAAAGAGAAGCGGATATTTTTGCGGCCGAACTGTTGATGCCAACAAAGCTGATTAAGGCAGACTTCCAGTCCCAACCAAACTTACAACAATTGTCACATCTTTACCGGGTGAGCCAACAAGCACTCACGATAAAATTAATGGATTGCCGACTGGTGTGATGCGACAACGAATGAGTTAGCAATAGTTTCATGTCAGAAAAATCGCAAAAAGATTTAGTAATAGATTTCTTTCAAGAGCTTGGTTGGCCAGGCATGACTTTTGATGAAAACAAAATATCTTGCCCTAGTGGAGATATAGCTACGCTGAATGGAAAATTTGTTTCAGTGACCTTTCACTTTTTTAATAGGATACAAAATAAATACGAGAAGAGAGAGAACAGGCCAACTCTCATACTCGACGGAAAGGTCAATCCTTATAGTATTCTTGCCTCTAGACGTGGTGGTTTCGATATTCAATGGTTCGATTATCTAAAAAAGATCTTATATATCGACGATAAGTTCGAGAAAATAAGAATAACAAAAACTGGTAAGAAAATCTTAAAGAAAACATCAGAGAAGACTTTGCAGATACCGGAATTGATTTTCACCGATATCATAAGCGATGCTTATGAGGTATACAAAAAGGGAAAATCTAGCAAAGATCGCTTAGAATCTTTTTTAATTAATAAACTTCGTTTCAAGCACTCGCAGAAGGTTCCCAAAGATGTGACAACCATCGCTAAAGGTGACTTTACTTTTATGGTGGAGAGATTTAATTTAAAGAATAAAACTGGCAAGAAAGATTATGCTAAGTTTTTAACAGACGAGGATATTGGTAATCTTCAGAGCTTCACTGAGAAATTAATAAAAGACGAAGTTTTTTCTGCAGATTTTTTAAGAACACTCGATGAATATTTTATTAAGGAGAAGTTAAAGGATATCATTACAATTGGGAGGGATATACTTTCTTTGGGTTCTACTGACATGACTACCGAGAAAGCTAAGAAAGTGATCTCAAAAGTTACAGACAATAAAGCTGATATCAAACAATTAGAAACATTGTGGCAAAAATATTTTGATAAATATCTTCTTTATTTGGTCTTCTCCTATAAAAAGATTTACCCAAAAGTAGAATTTAAGAATATCGAGGGCGAAAAAAAGTATCCTGATTTTATTGGTATTAATCACTATAACGGCTTAGACATCATAGAGATCAAAACCCATCTGAAAAATGCTGTAGTGTGGGATTCTTCTCATAAAAATTTTAGTTTTTCTTCGGAGTTAAGCCGGGCTGTGATTCAAACAATGAATTATATGGATGCAATAGTACAAAAGAGGTTTCAAAATAATTCCGATGAGGTTAAAATCACAAACATGACTGAGGAAGAAAACTTATATCACCCAAGGGGTATAATTATAATTTCTTCCGAAACTAAGTTGGCCAAAAATCAATTAGATAAAGCGAAACAAAGATGTCTACAAAGAGATTTCACTAAATTGAGAAATTCACTACAGAACATAGAGATACTCACTTTTAGTGAAGTATTACAGATTGCGGATGATTATGTAAAAAATATCAATGACCAATATGTTGTTCCTCAAAAATAAACAACATTACATTGACCTTTATGACCGCCACACTATTGAGGAGTGTCGGCGGATTTTATCACAGCCCTACGATGGCGAAGCAATAAAGAAAGAGCTTAAAGAAAAGAAACTTGATGAAAAAGAAGGTTTGCGAGTTTTGAGCGCCGCCTATAATCTTTATATCTATTTTTATACCGGTGATCGGTATATTCAGAAAGAAGAAACGATCAGGCACTGGATGCAAGTCGATGAAGCCAAAGATAAATTACTTGAAGCCGCCCAAGCACCTGAAGATATAACCTGCCTTACCTGTGGTCGGCTCATGTTTGTTAGCTCAAAGGATTTATGCCTAGGCATCGGCGATAAAGAAGACCGGGTGCTGTTTATGTACGAATGTCCGCTAAAACATTTGCCACGGCGAGCTTTTTACAATGACGGACAAGAGTTTAGTCGTGAGAAACCAACTTGTCCAAAGTGTCGAAGCGAACTCATTGAAACCGACAAAAAGACCAAGTTTAAATTGACTACTTTAATTACATGCCCAAACTGTGATTATAAGGACAAGTATGAGTATAATTTTTCTAAGAAAGAAATCGAACCAAAGCCTGATCCGAATTACGAAAAAGATCGAGCCAGATTTTGTCTATCCGAGAAAGAGGGTCAAGAGTTTATAAACTCACAGGAAAATATAAAACAACTCGGTCGGCTGGTGGATGAAATGCAAGAGCGAGAAAAGAACAAAGACAGCTACGACCAAGTCGCCAAATTAAAGAAGCTGAAAATAACGGAACTTCAGGAATTATTAGTCCCGGTACTTGAAAAAGCTGGATATATTAAGCTTCAGTTTAAGGAACCTGATACTACCAAGGATTTTATATTGCCGTTCTTAGTGTACGATCATAAGCCAGACCGTGAGGATCGGTATAGCACTTCTGAGCTGGAAAAGTTGCTCAGGCAAACTCTCAAGGAAACCAATTGGAGACTAATGACCAGCGGAGTAACATATCGCTTGGGTATGCTGGAAGGTCGCTTACATGGTTACGTCCGAGAAGAAGATTTGTTAAGGTTGGTTAAAGATAAATGAATACAGAAACATCAAATTTAGGATCTGAACTCGTAAGCTTATCAATACAGCAAATTCTGCAATCCATAGACGAAGGCACAAAAGCAGGATATCGTTGGGTTTGGGATGCGTATATGTCATTGCTAGCTGATCATTGGCTTGCGGTGATCATAATACTAACTGTAATCCTGATTATGGCGGTCATACGAGCATTTTCAGGCTACTGGGCTATGTTGGGTAGGGTTTTATACAATTACCTCTTTTTTGGCGTTGTTTTTATTATTGGTCTGATCAAAGGCCCAGAAGTGTTTGTGAGTGAGTATTTTGAGATATTTTGCATACTAATTCTTTACCCGGTCTGCTATTTCATTGTGGGTATTATCTTAAATTGGTTAGGGGTTCGGAGGAGGTATTAGGCTAGATAAAGTGACATTAGCGTGTAACTTTATAAACTGGGATATGTGTCACTTTTGTCATTTTTTGAAGGTGCTCGAGACCCGTCGAATTTGTTATAATATAAACACTTAGAAAAGCCTTACAGGGCAAGGCCGAATTACGGTTCTAGCTCGAAGAGGCCAGCCAACTCGTGCTAGCACGAATACCATAAGGTATTAGGGCGCACGGGTGCCGTTGATAGATCGCCGAAGAGGCGTTTTTTTGTTATCCTAATATATAAAGGTGTTTATAATTAAAAAGTGTGGGCAAGCCTACAAAAAGTGTATTAGAAAAGCTTCAAACGAAGCTTGCAAAACTTAGACCTCTCAATCAGTTTTAGGTGTCCTGTAATTAATTGACACAAGGTAATTTATGTGGCATTTTTATATGTTAATTAAAAAATATTATTATGAGTAAATTTATTATTATTGTTGAAAATGGCTATGAGGACTCTGAACTTATTTACCCCTATTATCGTCTTAAGGAGATTGATGGTGTTGAAGTAATTATTGCTTCTTCGTCCGGAGATCAATTACAGGGCAAGCATGGTAGCCATTCTCTGAAGCCGGATATTACAATAGATCAACTTAAAAATTTAAATGATTACATATCGGGAGTTTTAATCCCAGGCGGGTTTGAAAGTCCAGAAAAAATGCGGAACAATCCATTAGTGCTGGATTTTATAAGAAATTTACACAAAGAAGGCAAGCTCATTTCAGCTATTTGTCATGGTGTGTGGGTGCTGATATCCGCTAATATTATTAATGGTGTAAATGCAACTTGTTATCCGGGAATGAAGGATGATGTTATTAATGCAGGAGGTAATTATTCCGATCGACCTGTAATTGTTGACGGTAATATCGTTACTGGCCGTAGACCACGAGACCTAAGTTTTTTTATGAAAGAAGTTATATCAGCCATTGAATTAGGTAAGAATAAATGAGTATAAGACTAGACGGTCCAAAAACATGGAAGAGTCAAATTTCAGTTATTCCAAATAAAGTTGATCATAGTTTGGTTAAGCACCTGCGTATAATTAAGAATGACGACTCTAAAAAAATTCGTAACCAAGTAATTAAGAAACCTTGGGGGCATGAGTTCCGATTGTTTATTAATCATTCCTTAGAAATATGGAAATTATTTTTAGAGAAAAATGAATCCACATCTCTTCACTGTCACCCTCATAAAGATACCGTTCTTATACTAATTGAAGGTAGTGCATATTTAGAGACTAGTAAGGGTAAAATAAAAAAACTTAAAATCGGAGATTTGTATTATTTGGAGCGCAAATCTTTACATAGAACATATACTAAAAATTCCCACGCAGTATTAGTAGAGGTTGAATCTCCCCCTGAAAAAAATGACCTTATCCGAGTGCAAGATAAATACCAGCGCAGTCGCATTGGGTACGAATCTAATCAGAAGAGTTCTAATCTAAAAATCAGAAGAATAGAGATCGGATCGAAAAAGGGTAAAGCAATTTTTAAAGGTGGTTATTCAATATATAATCAAAAAATACGATTGAGTAATAAATCACCCTTAATATTTAATAATATTACTATCATAGATAAGGACTTTGACAGTAATCAAATTCTTTTATCTGATATATACTCAAAATGTTCTTATATTTTAGTCCTGGAAGGGGATATGGAAATTAAATCCGCTAGTAATATTTACAGAACACAACCCGGATCACTAGTAAAAGTTTCTAAATTTAGCAGGGTGTTAAGTCATAACTCACATTTTCTTGTATGGTAAATATTGATGATTTACGGCAACTGATAGCGCGACACATAAGTAATGCATTTGGTAACAATGTAGCTTTTTTGATTGGTTGTGGAAACTTAGGGCGAGGTAATTTTAAAGAAGATTGGAGCGACTTAGATGTATTGTTAGTATTGCGAGATATTGATTTAGAGGCTTTAACCATAGTGAATCAGCTCGTAGAAGTTATTCAAAATGAAACTAATCTTGAAACAGATATTGCTGTGATGAGTGAGTTAGACTTGCAAAAAGGGTCTGTTTATAAACTCCCTGATAAATTTATCAATTATATGTATTTTATTGATCAGGAATCAGTTATTCTAGGGAATGAAAAACTTTTTCGCAGAATGAGTAAAGAAGAATATTTGACTGCTTGCAGGATGCATATATTGGATCGAAAAAGAGGGGTGGAGAAACTAATTGTATCAGGCATTTCCAAGCCAGATATGCATATAAAATTACTGACAAGGTCAGTAAAAATCCTTTTCCTGATATTGAGAAAAATATCTGCAGATGAACACGTACAGCCAAATACCTATGACGAAGCTGTTGAACAGGTGATCGCGAGAGATTTACCTTTTAATGTAGATAGATTAAAATTATTAGCAGGTATAAGGGATATTGGTTTGGCTGGAATAAAAGCAATGACTAATGAGGAAAGGTTGTCATTGCTGGCTAAATGCTACGATTCCTTAAATGAAATTTGTAATTATCACACCAGTCAAAATGAATGAAGTCGAAGTAAAAATCTTAGATGTAAACTTAGAAAGTTTTAAAGCAACTATCTCTAAGTTAAATGGCAAATTAATCCACGACAGAACTTTATACAAAGAAATGTACTTTGATGCATCTATACACGATGTGCAATTTTCTTCTCTTCGTCTGCGAGCTCAAGGACAAGTTTGCTTTTTAACTATGAAATTTAAAGTGAATAAAGATGTTAATTTTTTAACCCGTAAGGAGCTTGAGATCCAAGTTTCTGATTTTGATACTACTAAAATCATGCTAGAAGAATTGGGTTATAAGCCTTATGGAGTTCGAGAAAAATATCGCACTGAATATAAAGTAGGGGATGTAAAAGTTGAATTGGATGAATACCCAGGCATACCACCATATGCAGAAATTGAAGCCGATAATCAAAGTAGTGTCGAGGGATTTATAAGATCTCTTGGGTTTGAATTAAAACATACTGTACATTATTCAGCAACGGAAATCATCAAACAGTATGGTAAAGATCCCAGCGATTTACAGTTTTAAAAAAAGACCTTATCGGATAATTAGGTTATCTGATAAGGTCAAATGTTAGCTGGTTTTCCATTTTGAAGTAATGAGAAACCTCGTTCAGCTCTCTAATATTGCATATTTGAGACATTATATCCCAGGCTTCAGTTGTTGTATCTGTGGAATGAATTCGATTTTCTGATTTGTGAATATTGATTTGTTCTTCAGAAAAGCTTAATTTTTCCATTTCTTCAATCGAATAGCGCTTGTATTTATTTCGAATCCCTCCACCAACGTTCATTTTACCTTTTGCAATATTGATGGATTCTGAAACATCTACTCCAAGCACAAGCAAAACTAATGACGGTCCAATTAGGTAGTTTTTTACCATGTATTTAAATACGGGTCTGTCTACCCATTTAGGATACATTAGTTCAACTTGTTTTTGGGTAAAATGATGATATTTTGCAAACACGACTTCTAAGTTTACAACCTGCATTAGATCAGACATAACGGACTTTTCCAAAATGTCTCTAATGCTGTCTGGTTTAATTACTATTACAGCTAAGTCCATAGATCCTCCTAAGATTGGTTTGATTAATGTTTATAACATTTTTATAGAAATTAGTCAATATAATATAAATTCTAACTAAGTTAGAAAACTAGTTTAACTCTGTCACTTTTGTCACTTTTTTGATGAGCTCTAATGCCATCGATTTGATAAAATAAAATCAATTAGAAAACCCAACCAGGGCAAGGCCGAATTTGGTTCCAGCCCGAAACGGGCAGCCAAATAAAGCTAGCCCGATTTTATTAGGCCTCTCGGGCTCACGAGACGCTTAAGTAAATAACTCCGCCGAAATGCGGTTTTTTGATATAATATATATAATCATTAATTGAAACAAAAATGAACCCAAAATATGTTGCTGTTACTATTATCGTACTCGCCGTTTTAGCTGGTGGCTACCTTTTCTGGACCAACCAAAACACAGAAAAAACACTAGATACAGCAGAACAACAGCTCGAAGAAGAAACTCTAACTGAAGAAGGTGCTGCAAATCTAAACCAGGAAAACGAAGAAGAGATGCAAACTCAACCAACCGCCTCAGATGAATTTGCAAACAACAACTGGGTGCTTAGTTCGGCAACAATTAATAACAACGCTATTGGTTTAATTACTCCTGTGCCTCAAGCGCTCACATTAAACTTCACCAAAAATTCAAAGTCATACAGTGGTTTCGCTGGGTGTAATAATTTTAGTGGTCAATACTCCATCTCTGGCGTTAATGGATTTTCATTTGGCGTTACGACCAGCACTAAAGTTGCCTGCCAAGATACAATGAATCTAGAAAATGAAATTTTTACAGGTATGGCACAAATTACTAAGTTTGAACTTATCAACGACATGTTAACGCTCTCGAACGATAGTGGTAACACGAAACTAATCTATCAAAAAGCTATCTAAGCCAAAAGCTTTGCGCACGCAAAGCTTTTTTTGTATGAAACTTGCTATCATTGCACATCCTAATTCCAAGCGACCGAGAATCGAATCCGATTTATTTGGCACGCTTCATGTATATGTTAGCGAGCCTGCCCTGGAAAATCGCGCCAACCTTGCTGTAATCGAAGCTTTGGCCAAATATCTTCAAATAAAAAAAGCCCAACTAAAACTAATCTCTGGAAGAAAATCTAAAAATAAATTGTTCGAAATAGAATAAAACAAAGACCTTGTTAAAAACAAGGCCTTATTAGGGAATTCATTCCCCAACTTTAGTAATCGTCTATTGAGCTTAAGATACCCTTTGCAAAGCGAAGTTCAACCAACTCCTTGTCCTTTAAAATTCCGCTTTTAGTATCAATCTCCTTCAATTGGTTATGACTGATATCTGTTTCGGCTGTGATAATTGAAAGCATCACCGATTTTGCGTGCTCGAAACTTTCTAGCAGTGCCTTGGATTCCATAGGGGATGTTTTCGCACTAATTCCTGTCGAGCCAGGATGAAAATAAAAATTCGCATTGGGTAATATATATCGCTCCTTCCCAGCCAGATAGATTAGCACTCCCGAAGAGCATACTTCACCCATCCCAACTGTAATTAATGGGATTTTAGCGAACCTAACCCAGTGATAAAAAGCTGTAGCCAAACCTAGCTCCCCTCCACTGCTCGAGACAAACAATACTATCTTCTCGGTTGAGAGCTTCTGGAATGCCGATTCCATATTTCCAATCAATTCATGTATTGAACTTGAAGAAATGTCCTGAAATAGATAATACCAACGTGCATTATCAGGAAAGTTCATTTTTTGACTTACCATTTCAATCCTCCTCTCGAATCTGAATAGATGAAGAATAGCAAAGTAAAATTTAATAGGCAACCAAAAAAACCGCTTTAGATTGCTAGAGCCAGCCAATACACATACTGATAAAAGTCGGGAAATTAAGAAAATTTAGCAAAAACCTGCATCTAGTGCAGGTTTTAATAAGCCCAAGTTGGACGAGTAGTTATTGGCCAGGGAGAATACTCTTCTGCTGGTAAACCGCCAGCACCAGAATTAAAATATGGTGTAGCAGCCTCTGGAAAAGCGCTTTCATAGGGAATTGCTGGGATTGGATCCGGTTCCGTTGACGGAATGTTTGTAACCGCACCACCAACTGTACCCTGCCCATTTGTAGGAATACCCTGATTACCGATTGGCCCAATGAGTGAACCCGGCAAGTTTCTAGGCGCGGCACTCACTTGAATATCTTTCGGAATAGCATACCAAGCGATTGGTTCCATGCGCACATTATTCGAATCTCTGGTCACAGGCCGGTTTGTGTTGCGGTCGTAAGCCACCTGAATAATTCCAGACGGAACTTCAAACTCACGTGGTGGTAAATTCTTATGAGCTTCGATCATAAACTTCTGCCACATTGGCGCGGCGGTAAACACACCATCTGCCCCAGCACGCATCACGCTCGAGTCATTGTTACCAGTCCATACACCTACTGCCAACTGCGGCGTAAAACCCATAGCCCATCCATCTTTCCAATTTTGCGTAGTACCAGTTTTGGCGGCTACAGGTCTGCCGTCTGGAAAATTAAGCGGGTTATCGCGACCAAAAATATATTGCCTTGAAGGGTCATCGGTCATTACGCTAATTAACGAATAAATTGCTTCGGGATTTACCACCTGCTGTGGTGCACCAGTTGAATCTTCTAAAACTTTTCCGTGCTTATCTTCGATCCGAATAAACGGGCTAGCCAAACTAGCTTTGCCTCCATTAGCAATCACCGACATCGCAATAGTATGATCTAACAACCGCACTTCACATCCACCTAGCACCAACGACAAACCGCAATTTTTCATCGGCGAAGTAATACCTAAATCATGTGCTGTCTGGATAACATTATCGACGCCCACGGCTTGCAGAGTACGTACTGCTGGAACGTTTAGGCTTCCAGCCAAAGCTTGTCTAATTGTCATTAAACCACGAAACCGGCCATCATAATTTTGAGGAACATAAGCTCTGCCACCCACCACCCCAAACGAAGTTGGAGCGTCTAACACCCTCGATAGCGGAGTATAGCCATGTTCTGGTTTAAATGCTGTGAGGTAAGCATAAGGTTTAAAACTACTACCAGGTTGACGCTGGCTAGTTGCCACATTTACATTAGGTTCGAATCGACAATTCTTTCCCACGATACAACCCGCTGGCTCTGGTGGGGACCAAAAATCCTTCCCTCCAGCCATGGCTACCACTTTATTATTAGCAGGGTCTACTGCCACTAAAGCCGCATTATGAGCCCGATTCTTCACTCGATTCTCTTCTGCGCCCTCCTTTACAACCTGTTCGGCCAAAGTTTGCAAATTCATATCTAAAGCACTGTATACTTTAAGACCGCCTTCTTTCAAAAACTCTTCGCCGTACTTTTCCATAAGATATGTTTGCACCCATGCTACAAAATAGGGTGCGACAAGCTTAGAACGATTCTCTACAAAAGCAACTGGGATAGCTTGCGCTTGATAAAATTCATGCTCGGTGATATAACCTTGCTCGTGCATCTTCTCTAACACTAAATTCTTCCGACTATCCAAAGCCGCGGCATTGGAACCCGAGGGGCTAAAAAAACTTGGTGCCTGTGGTAACGCAGCTAAATAAGCGCTCTCGGCTAAATTTAACTCTGAAGCCGATTTACCAAAATAAGCTTTGGCCGCTGCCTCTGCGCCATAACTATTGCGACCATAAGGAATTTCATTTAAATACAATTCTAAAATTTGATCCTTTTCAAAATGTGATTCCACCTTATATGCCAGTAAAATTTCACGTACTTTGCGACTATAAAGTTTTTGACGATCTAATAAAGCATTCTTTACAAATTGCTGGGTAATGGTGCTGCCACCTTGTACCGGAGCACCGGTTTCATAATTAGCTCGAATAGCACGCGCAATTGCTGGTAAAGAAATTGCGCCGTGGTTATAAAAATCTTTATCTTCAATCGCTAAAGTGGCATTCACTAAATGCGGCGAAATGCGCTCCAGCTCTACCCGCGAACGCTTGTATTCACCATAAAATTCATAAATGAGCGTGCCGTCGCGCGCGAACAACTTGCTCGACTCGGGCACATCGCGGTCGACCAGTTCTTCATAAGTTGGCAGCGATTGATTAACCGCATGCAAGTAACCCAACGACGCTACCCCAATAAGAAAAAACACTGAACCGAATCCAAACAGCGCAGTGACCAATAACAATCCGAGTGACTTCGATATAAAATTGATTACGTGATTAAAGTAGGTCATCATTAGCTTTATTATAGAGTAAAAAATATCTCTAGGGAATAGTTAGTAGAAAAAATTTAAAAAAATAACACGCATGAACAGTAAAATCCTGTAGTTATTCATGCGTGTGATTAGAATCGGGTGGGAGAATCCGAACTATACCTTGTGCCTGCAAATTTTCGAAAAATTTTCGAGCTGCGCCGACCTCTACACCATCGTTCCGAATCACGGTTAGCCATTCGAACTCTTTACCTCCCTTGTCCGGATCGGGATGCGGTCGATATTTAATCTCATATCGCCCTTTTGTTATCGGCATAAGCTCCAAGCCAGACTTGGTGATGGCCCGAGTCATCGTGAGATCTTGCCAAACATCCATGAAAATCGGTTTTCGGTATTTGGGATCTTTTTTTCGGTATTTGCGCGTATTGCGATAATCCGCTTTTTTCCCCATATTTCCTCCTCAAAATTGGTATTGTCTCTTATTTAGACGCCTTCATCATAGCCGATATCAGGCAAAAGTCAAGGTGAAATATTAAGGATTTATCTGCCGAGTTGGTACAATTTTATAATGCTGAACCAAGAATTGGGCAATTTCACCAAACGCTGGGGCAGCGGTAGCCTCGGCAAATCGCACTGTACGAGGATGATTAACCCGCACCAAAATTACAAACTTAGGATCTTCAACAGGTCCGAAACCAACGAACGAACCAATATTATTATTTTCCTGATAACCACGACCATCTTTGCGCGCCACCTGTGCAGTACCAGTTTTACCAGCCATATAATAACCAGGGACTTTAGCGCGCTGACCATGACCATTCTCGACCACATTTACCATCATAGCCGCCACTTCACTTGCCGTGCGCGCCGAAATCACTTGCCGCTTTTCACTACGAGAAACATCTTCCAGCTCGCCACTGTCGCGAATAATTTTTTGAACAACGTACGGCGAAGTCATCACTCCCCCATTGGCAATCGCCGAGAAAGCTTGAACTATTTGCAATGGAGTTACGCTAATCCCTTGCCCGAAACTTGCAGTATGATAATTAACACGAATATTGCCACGCAAATTTGCTAGATTACCAGTACTCTCTAAAACTTCAATGCCAGTCTTTTTCCCAAAACCAAAACGTTCAACGTATTCTTTAAACTTTGGATTGCCGATAGAGTCTTTCACAAAAATTGTGCCCGTATTTAACGATTGCTCTAAAACCTGACTCATCGTTTGTTCGCCATAAGATTTGCCATCGGAGTTCTTAATTGTATATTCATCTACTTTTACCTCCCCAGTATCTTGATACGTCATCCTTGGGGTAATCTTACCTTCATTAATTGCTGCGGCAAAAGTAATCGGCTTAAAGATAGAACCTGGCTCATATGCACCCATTGTCACCTGATTAGAGTACATCTCTGCAGAAGGAACTTTTCCGTAATCATTTAGGTCGAAGGTGGGGTAAGTAGCCATAGCAATAACGGCGCCTGTCTTTGGATCCATCACCACCACACTGCCGCTGTCCGCGCTATGTTTTTCCACGGTGTCCTTCAACACTGCCTCTACTTTAAATTGAATAGTCTTATCAATTGTGAGCAAAACCGAATCTCCATCTTTGGCGGGAATACGGTCGCGCTTGCCTCCAAAAATCCATCGTCCGGCGCTATCTTTTTCTTCCAACAACAACCCCGGCTGACCAGATAACTCATTATTGTAAGCCAGTTCTAAACCATAAGAACCTTTACGCTCGTCACCCACAAACCCAACAAAACCTAATAGTTGTGCTAGTAAAGTTCGTTCTGGATACAACCGAGAAATTTCCTTATCAAAATTTATCCCTGTTAATTTTGCATCCCGAATCGTGGCTTGCTCGGCTTCGGATAAATCTTTTTTAATCACTACATACTTTTTTGCGCTATCCGATATTTTTGGCACAATATCTTCGGCTGATAAATTAAGTAGGTCGGCCAAGCGTTGAGCAGTGAACTCTATATCAGTGATTTGACTTGGGTTCGCATAGACCATAATCTTCTCACTCGAAGTAGCTACAGTGTAAGGTAAATTGGTAAAACTATCCCAAATTTGAATTTCGCCGCGAGTCGGCATCAGTTGATGCTGATTAGTGCGCTGTCCTTCTGCCATTACTTGATACTTCTCATTATGAAGCAGTTGCATCGAAGCTAGCCTACCAATAATAAAGAGTAGACATAAAACGAAAAAAACAGCCACTGCGACCATTCTTTTTTTAAAGGTATGTTCGAAAGCTGGTTTTGCGACCATAATGATAAAACTTATTGCGCGGATGCAAAATTAGGATTAACTAAATATTCTTCTTCGGTGATGGCTACTAACCCCGTTCGCGAGTAATCGGTTAATCCAGCTGTGGAGTTAAGCAACGACTGTTGCACTAAAAGCTTTTTTTGCAAATCGGTCTGTTCGGCAATCGACTTTTGCACAGCGCTAAGCGCAAACCCTTTTGCCGCATATGTATTAACCCAATATAGGTGCAAGGCCATCATTACTCCTAACACAACAATTATCACTAACGAGAATTTTGCCAAATTATTATTACTACGTTGAACGCGAGCTTGTGGTGCTTGTTGTGACTTCCAAGAAACAGCCGACATGTTATTAGACGAACGATTGCTAGATTTAAGCACTGGAATAGTAAATGGAAAACTAGTTGATTTGAACATAAAAGTTATCTAAGTGTTGGGGGGTTAAATTAATCTATAATTTTTGTACGGCTCGCAGTTTCGCAGATTTGGCGCGAGAGTTTTTAGTTAATTCTTTAGCGCTAGCCATTACTGCTTTCTTAGTAAGAATTTTTCCAATTGGTAATTGACCACACTGACAGATAGGAAACTCTTTCGGACAAACACAACCTTTGGCCAAACTTTTAAAATAATTTTTTACGATGCGGTCTTCAAGCGAATGGAAAGTAACGACTATCAGTTTCCCTTGCGGAGCAAGTAAATCGAACGCTTCGGGCAAGAATCTTTCTAAATTTACTAACTCATGGTTCACTTCAATTCGCAGAGCTTGATAGATGCGCCTCGCCGAATCTGCCCATCGATGCTTCACTGGTTTTGGTAAAGCTTCTTTAATTAAATCATTTAAGTCGGTGGTATATTTTAGCCCTTGCCTGGTGCGGTTGCGAACAATATAATCTGCAATCTTATGACTATACCTCTCTTCTCCAAATTCGGTAAACAGTTTTGCTAGCTCGGCCGTAGAATAGTTGTTTAGAATAAATTCAGCAGTTGAGTCCGTGGAAACTATGTCGAACCGCATATCTAGTCGCTCATGTTTTTGAAAACTAATGCCGCGTTCCGATTCATCGAGTTGATAACTAGATAAGCCGATGTCGGCCACAATCCCAGCAATATTTGCAAACTTACTGGTGCGGATATGTAAAGCGATGTCACGAAAATTACCATGAGCTAACACTAATCGTTGTTGTGCGCCAACTTGCAAGCGCCGCGCGTGTTCCAGCGCAGCATGGTCTAAATCAATCGCGAGCACTTGGCCACCAGGAGCATTCTTAGCAAGCAAAGCTGCTGTGTACCCCCCGCCGCCCAGCGTTGCATCAACAAAATTTTCATTAGGCTTAGGCTCAAGGATTGCTAACACTTCTGTTAGTAATACCGGAGTATGAGTGTACATCCTAGACCCCAAGATCGCCTAACTGTTCGGCGATTTGATTGCTGTTCTTTTCTGTTTGTGATTTGTATTTCTGCCAGCTTTCTTCACTCCAAACTTCGATGCGATTGTATAAACCTGCGAAGATGAGCTTTTTAGAAATCTTGGCGAACTCTTTCAGGTAGCCTGGAATAACGATGCGACCTTGTTTATCGATATCGCAGTCCATTGCTCCTGCAAGCATCAGACGAGAAAAAGCACGCGTATTGGCAGTAGAAATTGGGAGACTAGCCACCTTTTCTGCTAACTTTTTCCATTCGTCTAATGTATACAGAACCAAGGAATTATCTAATCCTCTGGTTACGACGATTTTTGATTTTAAAGAGCTACGAAACTTAGCTGGAATCGCCACACGCGCCTTATCATCAATTGAAGCTTGAAATTCACCTATGAACATAAAAACACTTGTTTCCACACTGTCATCCTGAGCGTAGCCAAGGATCTCTTTACTAAGCTGAGGATGAAAATGTTGAATGGTAATTTAATAAGCAATTTACAGCCTAAAGGTCTTAGGATGGATAACTTTCCTTCAGAGAGTTATCCACTTATCCACCCACTTATCCCCACTCTTCCCCACTTCTTTCCACTTGAAGTCAGTATACCCCACTTTGACCCATATTTCAATCAATCCCCCATCTCCCAAAAATAAAAAAACTCGGTTATTTATACAGAGTTTTAGTGTTTCGCAAAAATGTTTCCCAGTTATGCACATTTGCCGCGGCGATTATCCCTTGACAACAAGTAATCAATAAACTAATATAAAGATATAAACAGTAATAAATCCCTATGAAATACACTATAAAAGACTTCGACAAGCAGTTTCCAAATAATGAAGCTTGTTTAGAATATTTATTTAAATACCGATTCGGTTATGAGTTCCCCTGTCCTAGTTGTGGTAAGGCTAGTTGGAGCAAGATTAAACAACGCAAAGCGTGGTCTTGTGCTTGGTGTTCATATCAAATCCATCCAACAGCAAATACTATCTTCCATAAATCTGAAACTGACTTAAAACTCTGGTTCTTTGCTATCTATAAGTTTTCTAATTCTCGTAATGGAGTTTCCAGTAAAGAGCTAGAAAGAGATTTGGGAGTAACCTATAAAACAGCTTGGAGAATTGGTAACAAGATTCGTTCTCTTATGGATATGAGTGACCTTAAACTATCTGGAATCGTTGAGGTTGATGAATCACAAATGGAGAAACTAAAAGACCCGAAGAATCGCCGTGTTCCAAAAGTAATTGGTATGGTTCAGCGTGGTGGTGGTGCAAAAGCTATTGTCGTTGAGAATCCAAAAGCATTTAATACCATTCCCCTAATCAAGAACGAGGTTGAAGTCGGTAGTGCTGTTATGACTGATATGTCGGGACTTTACAATAACAAAAAACTTACCGGATATAACCACAACGCGGTTAATCACAGCAAGAAAGAATATGCTTTTGGTTTAGTTCACACAAATACAGTCGAGGGTTTCTTCTCTCAAATCAAGCGATCAATTGATGGTACCTATCACCGTGTTTCGCCAAAGTATATGCAAGACTACCTAAACGAGTTTAGTTTTCGTCTGACTCATTCTCGGACTCCTGTACCGATTTTCTTAGTTCTTCTGAATCGGCTTTCCCGATAGCTTCGTGGAGGAGGTCAAAGAATTCTTCTTTTTCAGGGATTGGTTGAGGTTGGTTCATCACTTTTGTGATTCCCATTAGGAAATAGGAAATTGGTAATAATATAGGCAAGGCCAAAAATTTTTAAAATACTATCAACGA
>DAOLDG010000003.1:0-20815 GCA_035327465.1 Candidatus Doudnaibacteriota bacterium | reverse complement strand
AGCCGGCTGTCGGACTCGAACCGACCACCTACGGTTTACAAAACCGTTGCTCTACCGGATGAGCTAAGCCGGCACAATGTAGTTTATGTTACTGACTCCGACCCGGCAAAGCCGTGTCGGGCACACTATTGCCTTTGATTTTCCAGCTATATCTTTACTCGCCTTCGGCGATGGCGGATGAGCTAAGCCGGCTGGTTTAACCTCAAAATACTACCACATTCCCTTGTAAAAGTCTAGGGGTTATGGCATAATCACCTTATAATAGAGAACTATCTAAAAACTTATCAAGAGGATATATCAAAAGGGAATCCGACTTTACCACCTTTTCACAGGGTTAGTCGGGCCAAGACCAATTTTTTCAATTCCGCGCTTCCTTATGAAGCGCTTTTTCTTTACTCAAAAACTCATCATAAAAATGATGAGTTTTTCTGGTGGGCAGGACAGGATTCGAACCTGTGAAGGCAAAAGCCAGCTGATTTACAGTCAGCCCTCGTTGACCACTTGAGTACCTACCCTGATTGTTAATGGAGCCGTTGTGCGGGATTGAACCGCAGACCTTCTCCTTACCATGGAGATGCTCTACCAACTGAGCTACAACGGCTCGTCATGCTCGCAAATACTCAGGTAGTTTAGCTCTTTTTGTGAATATTTTCAAGAGGGATAGTTGTTTTGGCCTTAGACTCCATCTCAAATTGCAAATCTTGATATTTACGGTTGTTCGGCTCTAAGTGCAAAGCCTTATCCAACGACTTCACAGCTTCATTATACTTTTTTAAACCTTGTTGGGCCAAAGCCAAATTATAAAACCGGCTTGGGTTGGTAGGGTCCAATTTTACGGCTTTTAAGTAAGCTTCTTCGGCTCGTATGTAATCTTGCAAATACAACGACGCGAGTCCGAGCCTTACCCAAAAAATGGCCTCGGTTGGTGCATGATTCACCAAATAGTCGTACACATTCACTGCGTCGTGCATTTTCTTCTGTTCCAAATAGAACTGACCAAGCATATCGTAATAAGTATTATCTTTCGGATTACGCTTTATTAGGTCGATATAATACTTCTCGTTCTTAATTAACGCGGGCTGGGCATCTCCAGATTTAGGATTAAAAATCCTCTGAAACTGATAACTAATTTTTGGTGACTGCTTTAAACCTTTTGCTTCTAGCACAAACTGCCACACCCGATGCTTTAGCAATTTAAACACACCTAAAGTTCGAGAATACGTGCGAGCAGGTAGACCTTTGGCCTGCAAAGCCTCCTTCGCCGCCGGCTGTACAGCTTGTTTATGCGCTCGTAATTGTTTATCATCTCGAGTTGCTTGAGGTAAATGACGCAGCACCATTAAAATCAATCCGAAAATTGATAAGACGAAAGTAATGTTCATGATAGTATTATATGGCACAGTAATAGCGGTTACTCGTAAATATATTATAGCAGTTTTTTTAGCAACAAAAATCCGCTTGATGCGGATTTTGTTGTTGATAAACTGTCACTGCAAACCCTGGGTGGAGCCGAAGGGTGAAGCAATCGAATCACAGAGATTGCTTCGAGCTTCGCTCTCGCAATAACAAAATAATTGATTGGTTGCAATGAAATTAGTTGCCGAGCATAAAGCGAGCAAATCTTCGCACTTGAATATTCTCCCCCATTTTCCCAGTAGCTTCCCCAAGTAATTCGCCAACGGTTTTATCGCCATCTTTAACAAATGGCTGATTAAGTAAGCAAACTTCCTCTAAATACTTAGCCACTTTGCCTTCCAACATTTTTTCCAGCACGTCTGCTGGTTTATCGCCGACTTGCTCTTTATAAATTTCTTTTTCTTTTTCTATAACCTCGGTCGGAACATCTTCTGCCGAAATATAAAGCGGGTTGCTGGCCGCGATATGCAAAGCAATTTCTTTAACTAAATTTTTGAACTCATCTGTGCGAGCAACGAAATCCGTCTCGCAGTTTACTTCTACAAGCACACCGATTCGGCCGCCAGCGTGGATATAACTTTCCACAATACCTTCGTTGGCAGCTCGGTCGGCTTTTTTAGCTTGTTTGGCTAAACCTTTTTTACGCAAAATTTCGATTGCAACTTCTTGATCGCCATCAGCTTCTTCCAAGGCTTCCTTCACATCCATAATGCCAGCGCCAGTTTGTTCGCGAAGTTGTTTGATTAAATCATTAGACATAGTTTCACTCCAAATATTTTTAATTATCTTCTGCTGGTGCAGTAGTTTTGGTTACACCAGTAGTAGCCACTGCAGCCGATTTATTAGCTTTAATAGTGTTGGCAATCACCGAGGTGATCAACTGTACCGCAGCTGTTGCATCATCGTTAGCTGGAATCGGATAATCTACTAAACTCGGGTCGGTGTTGGTATCCACAATCGCAATAATCGGAACTTTCATTTTACGTGCCTCCGTTAAAGCAATATCATCATGATGAATATCGGTGATGAACACAGCCTGTGGTGTACGCTTCATATCTTTTATCCCTTCGAATAACTTAGTAAGTTTTTCGATTTCCCGTTCGATAAGCAATCGTTCTTTTTTAGTATACTTTATCTCGAAATCTGGTGAATCTTTGCGCTGTTGCAACTTCTCTAGCTTGCGCACTGTTTTCTGAATTGTGCGGAAATTTGTAAACGTGCCACCAAGCCAGCGCAAGTTAACAAATGGCATTCCGCACTCTAAAGCTTGTTGCTTAACAATATCCCGACACTGGCGCTTAGTGCCAATAAATAAAATTGTACCGCCACTCTTCACTGTATCGGCTACAAAGTCGCTGGCCTTTTGTAAACCTGTCCGAGTTTTTTCCAAATCAATGATATGGATATTATTCCGAACCGTAAAAATGAAGGGTTTCATTTTTGGATTCCAACGCGAAGATTTGTGCCCAAAATGAGCACCGGATTTAAGCAAATCCAAGAGACTAATATCAGTTTTCATATTCCTTCATTCTGTTAGCATTCGCTCGGCTTCAGTCTGAAGTAAATTCAGACTTTCAGCCAAACTTCACCCCTTCGGGGTTTGGTCAATTTCTTTATGAGCTTGATGCTCGGGCTTTGCCCGAGCAAGCTCATGTCACCGGCCTCTGCTCCTCGCTCTGCGTACATACAAATACGTGTTGCTCGGTACTCGGACGGTTCCTCGAACTTGGCGCAAACGCTAACGGAATGTCCTTATTGCTTCTATTTCGCGGGTCTATCTTTCGCCAGATGGCCAAAAGCGACAGGACTTGATGCGAAATATGTTTGATTAATTACCATGATATTCTAGCAACTCTTGACGAAATTGGCAAGTTCCCCTATAATCACTAGGTATTTAAGCCTCAAATATATGAAAGTTCAAATCCACCCAACCTATCACACTGATGTAAAAGTGACTTGTTCCTGCGGAAACTCGTTCAAAACTGGCTCCACTATTGAAGCCATTCAAACTGAATTATGCAGTGAATGTCATCCATTTTACACTGGTAAGCAAAAGATTCTTGATACAACAGGAAATGTCGATCGCTTTAAGAAGCGTCGTGAAGCTGCCGAAAAAGCTGTTAAGAAAGAAAAAAAGCCTCGCAAAGTGCGCGGCAAACAAGAAGCTTAAACTTCCAAACCATCCTCCGGGATGGTTTTGTGTATGGGAATAAAGTATAATTATCTATATGAAACCTGGATTTCAAAAACTTCTTGATGAATATAACAAACTCACCGAACAGCTAATTTCTGGTGGTTCTTTAGATGTTTCCAGCGGAGGTGCACCAACCACTGGCTGGGACCTTGCCCAAATTGGCAAGCGCCAATCTCGACTGTTACCCACCGTAGAAAAAATTCAGGCGCTCGAAAAAGCCGAGCAAGAAATCGAAGAGAACAAGCAATTATTAAACAACGCAGACGAGCAGATTCGTGGCATGGCCGCGGAAGAAATTGAAATGCTTGGCGCTAAAATTGTCGAACTCACCGATGCTATCGAGACCGAGTTAATTCCAACCGATCCTTTTGATGATAAAAATATTATTATCGAAATGCGCGCTGGTGCCGGCGGCGACGAATCTACTCTGTTTGCCGCCGAGATGTTTCGCGCCTATACCAAATATGCCGAAACTCAAAATTGGAATGTAAAAATTGTTTCTAGCTCAAAGAGTGAAGCTGGAGGTTTTAAGGAAGTCATATTCGAAGTTACGGCAAAGAGTGGTGCCCAAACAGCACCTTACGCAAAATTTAAATACGAATCGGGAGTGCACCGAGTTCAGCGCGTGCCAGAAACAGAGAAAAGTGGCCGCGTGCATACCTCTACCATTACCATCGCCGTGATGCCAGAGCTGGAAGAACAGGATTACCAAATCGACCCCAAAGATTTAAAAATTGAAGCCACTACTTCTTCTGGCGCTGGCGGACAAAGTGTTAACACTACATATTCGGCAATTCGAATCGTTCACATACCTACGGGAATTGTGGCTACCTGCCAAGACGAACGCAGTCAATCTCAAAACAAAGAGAAGGCCCTAAATGTAATCCGCGCCAGAGTTGCTGCACACTACCAAGAAATTGAAGAAAAGAAAATCACTGATGCGCGGCGGAGCCAAATCGGCACAGGCGATCGCAGTGAAAAAATCCGCACTTACAACTTCCCGCAAGACCGTGTCACCGATCACCGCATTAACCAAAATTTCAATCAAATCAACTTAATTATGGAAGGCGAACTCGAACCAATCATTTCTGCTCTAGAAAAAGCCGATCTTCAATTACGCCGAGAAGCAGCAGCCCAATAATTATGACAGTCGCCCAAGCCCTTCGAAACTACCACGATATAGAAATCGAGTTGCTCCTTGGTCATGCACTAAAGCAATCCAAGGAGTTTTTATATTTACACCCTAATGCGAAACTTTCTGCCCTGCAGGCGAAGCGATTAAACTCTTTCGCGAGGCGTCGTAGAGCAGGTGTACCAATTGCGTATTTACTCGGCACAAAAAACTTCTATGGATTGAGTTTCAAAGTTAACCGCTCTACTCTTATCCCCCGCCCCGAAACAGAATGGCTAGTTGAACATGCAATAAAATTGCTCGCAAAAAAGATTGGCACACCACAAGTATTAGATATCGGTACTGGCTCTGGATGTATCGCTATTAGTATTGCCAAAAACTATCCAAAAGCGAAGGTGTTCGCTACTGATATTTCCGAAAAAGCTCTGGTGGTAGCCAAATCTAATGCAAGAGCTCATCGGACCCAAGTGAAATTTACCAAACAAAACTTAATGACTGGGGACAAGAAAACCTACGATATCATCATTGCGAATTTACCGTATGTTCCAACCGCAGACTATAAAGCTAATTTTGCAAATCTTAAATACGAACCAAAATCTGCCTTAGTCGATTCTATCTCGAACTTTGCCATTTATAAAAAATTACTAATCCAAGTCCCGGCTCGATTAAAGCTAGGCGGAATTTTGCTTTTAGAGATAGATCCAACTATGAAGCCTTTAATTATAAAATGGTGCAAAAAAAATATGCCTCGCGCGAAAATTAAATTCGCGCGAGACATCAACAAACTATGGCGTTATTGCCAAATTGGGTAACCGATTTTGAAATATTACGTTTCAATTCGTTAAGCAATTTTGGGTACTGAAACGCTTGGGCACTAAAAATCTTCAGAGCCTCTTGTGATAATCGCTCGATTGCTTGCCGGCAACCATAATTACCACCACAAATTGCGGTTTTACTGCGATGCAATACTTTCGCACCCGAAGGCAAGACAAACTCCGGATCACCCGGTATGATAAACCGCGAAAAGCCATCACCATTGCATTCATAGCAAATCAACTCTATCATCCCTTCCATCTCGACCTCCGATTTGTAACTAAGCCTAAACTAAGAAATGTTGTCTAATGTTAATATATTTTTCCGTCTTAGTCAAGTAGTGGGAGTAGCGGAATTTATTCTACCAAACTAAAAGCCCTACATATTGCAGAACTTTTAGTTTGGCTAAATTATTCGGTTTTGTTAGTTTCAGGGACTTCGGGTTTATCGCCCTCTGTGGCTTCTTCGCCTTCTTCGCCAGCTTCAGGACCAACAGCTGCGGCTACTGCTGCAGCTTCATCGATATCTTCGGCTAATTCTGCTTCCACGTCACGTGGTGGCTGAACTTTCGCTACAGCCTCTTCGGCTTCGGCTTTAATTTCTACCTTTGAAGAATCATGAGAGATGTCGGCCACAGTAATAATATCTTCAAAACTGGCAAGTCCGCTGATATCGACTTCAAAATGTTGTGGTAAATCACCAGGCAAACATTCTACTTCTACTTCGGTAAGAATTTTTACCAAAGTACCGCCCATAGCCTTCACAGCATGAGATTCGCCTATGAACTCGATTGGCACAGTGGCAGTAAGTTTTTCGGTCATCGAAACTTCAAAAAAATCGACATGAATAGGCTGGCTGTTTAAATAATGATATTGCACATTCTGGATAAGTACATTTTTCTTGCCGCCATTAGGCATATCTAATTCGATGATAGTACTTTCACCAGCTTTGCGTAATACTTTTTCGAATTCAATCGCGTTTACGCTCAAGTGGATATTCCCCACATTATGGCCGTACAATTCGGCAGGAATTGAGCCAGCTTTGCGTAAATTCTTGCTGTCGCGGCCCTTTAACTCGCGATCAACTGTTTGTAACAAAATCTTTTCCATAAATATAGTTTAAAGAAATACCCAAGAATTATACAAGAAACTCCCGAGTTTGGCAAGACCAGGCACCAAAGTTTTTTTTCTGGAATTAAGCTTGGTTGCAAAACTACTTATTTTGCGAATCAGAATTCATCGCCAAACAAAAAAGACCTGCCAAGCAGGTCTAGAAAATGTAGTTACTTAATTTTTGTTCTAAAGGCTTTAATAAAATCGCCGTCAAAACTTTGAATAGTTTCGTGAATAGTAATACAGTCATCGAGCATTAAAGCTGGTAGATTATTCATTCGAGCACTATCTTTTTTAGTTAGATCGGTCTTTGCAATTACCGTAAAGATATCGTGTCCGCTAATATCGATATTAAACATTACCGAACTCTTACACTTATGGCAATCGGAATGAATGAGTAAATTTGCTTCTGGAATTTCTTCTTCTTGATAGCTATCGAGTACTTTGATATTAGAAACTTGATACTTTGTACTACAGACTGGACATTGAAGCATAAACCCTAACCAATTCAACACGCGTTTGATATCGTATTTTCGCATATAATCCTTTCAATCCAACCATAGCATAATGTTTGCCAAATAACAATTGAGTTAAACACAGACTAAAATCTAAGAAAACTAGACTGCTTAGCAATATTTTGAGCTACTCCTAACGCAATCGCAGTTACTAACATCGAACTACCGCCGGCAGTAAATAATGGCAATGGGATACCTGTCACAGGTAACAAACCAAGATTCATACCTAAATTAATCGTAACTTGCGATGCAAACAAAAACAATACCGCACCTACAATATACATCGCCAGATCATCGCGCGCGCGGCGCATAATTACAAGTAAGCGTTGTATTAAAATTAAAAACATTAGTAAGATTGCAATCGAACCCACCAAACCAATTTCTTCACTGGCCGCAGCGAAAATAAAGTCGGTATGTTTTTCGGGTAAAAATCGCAGGCCACTCTGTACGCCTTGTCCTAGCCCTCGACCAAACCACTGCCCGCTCCCCACCGCAATCATCGCTTGGCGCACGTTGTAGCCCTGCCCTTGGGGGTCCTTATCGGGATTCAAAAATACCTCAATCCGTTGACGTTGATAATCTTTCAACACAAATTGCCAACCAAGCCCTGCCACCATCAATGTTAAGATTAATAAAATCGCAATATATATCTTACGGATTGGGCTAAGTAGTAATAAGCAAAACCAAATTATCATAACTATTATCGACGAACCTAAATCTGGTTCGAAAAAAATTAAGCCAGCAGGTAAAGCGGCGTAAATAAAAGTTAATGCCAAATTTCGCCACGAATTTATTTGACCACGATTTACATAGAGCCAACGCGACAAACCAACCCCGACAATCATTTTGGCCAACTCTGCTGGCTGCAATTGTAAGAAGCCAAAATCAAGCCATCTTGCGCTACCTCGGATAGGATCTCCAAAAATTAGTAGATAGACCAAAGCAAATATTAACACTGGATACACGTATCGATTATTTTTAGCCAACCGTTGGTAGTTATAATTTGCTAGGAGAAAAAATATCACCAAACAAAAACTGGCATAAAGAACTTGACGCCAAAACACTTCTAAATCCCCTCCCCCAAGTGAGATAGCGTATTGCAGTGCCAATCCAGAGATGAGTAATAAACCGCTGACAATAAGCAGCGGCAAATCAAAGTACTTAAATTTATCTAGAAACGCGAACATGGGATTTTCCTTATGGCGCGCTTGGTGCCGAAAGATTAGTTGCATCGAGCGTGTTTGTATAAGCCTCTAAGCCAATTCGAGAAACCGCATTACGACTTAATCCTGGCCACTGTACCAAATAAGCCCGGCGCTCGAAGGGTTGCAAAGTAAATTCCTCCCGAGTAGTCACTGCTACAACTTGATTGTTTGTATTATACATTACCAATACTAATGAAACTTGACGCAAACTAAAAGGACTGTTGTTTATAACTGCTCCTTCTGTGATAGTAACTAATGGGTTATCTTGTTGATAAATAACTGGCTCACTCATTCGCAATTCGACATCGGGAATGGTTAATCTGCGTTGCCAAGCTGGTTGCTCGAAGACAATTTCTGCAGACACTATATTATCCCCCGAGTCCACCCGCGGTACTACTAACCAACGTTGCTGGTCTGGTAATAAATAAACGGAACCATTGGTAGTAAAGACTGGTTGATTATTTTGATTGAAAAAATTAACTGTGTAGCGAAGATTGTCTAAAGACAAATCCAAATTCGGATTTCTGACTGTTGCATAAGCAGTGATAGTGCCACTGGGATTAGTAATCAAATTGACCCGCGAATGCACTAAAGCATCTGGCGCACTAAACGCGGTGTGTGCTACTAAAGCCTGTTGGCTATATTGACGCAGCATCACCAACTCCACACCATAACGGACAACAAAATATCCAGGTATTAATAAGATTAATATCACTACCAGAAATATTTGCTGCCATTTTACTAGATTCTTAAACCAAGTACTGATTCTCCAAACTCCTTCTTGCGCCCCAAGAGCAGCGCCCGCAGCTTGGACTTGTAAATTTTCTTTCAAGGACATAAGCCCGAATCCTACTATGTTATGATAGTTTTAGTATAGCAAAACTACTGGGTCCTGACACCTAGTTTATAGTAAATCATACTCAAAATATCTAATCCCTACCTTTATTTAATCTTATGTTTACGCACTTACACTGCCACTCCCACTTTTCCTTACTAGACGGCCTTTCTAAAGTCTCGGATTTAGTGACTACCGCAAAACAACATGGAATGGATTCACTAGCTCTAACCGATCACGGAGTAATGTATGGAGCGATTGAATTTTACAACACTTGTCTCAAAGAAGGGTTAAAACCGATTATTGGAATGGAAGCTTATATCGCGCCGCGCGGGATGAAAAAAAAGGAAGGAAAACTAGACGCTGATTATTACCACCTCACTTTACTAGCAAAAAATTATCAGGGTTATAAAAACCTAATGGTACTGGCAACTTTGTCTCACACCGAAGGATTTTATTACAAACCGCGAATCGATTTAGCCTTGCTAAAGCAATACCACGAAGGGCTCATCGCACTCTCGGGCTGCCCCAGGGGACAAATCCCGCGAGCGTTGCAAACCTCGGCTACTGCAGGAGAACAAGCTTTAGCCGAACATCTAGCGATTTTTGGAGAAGATAATTTCTTTTTAGAACTACAGCGCAACAGCTTAACTAATCATGAGTTAATGCCCAACGAACAATTAGTGGAGTTAAGTACAAAGATGGGGGTAAGAGTTGCAGCTACGCAAGATTGTCACTACCTTAATAAAGACGATGCCGAAGCCCAAGACGTGATGGTCTGCATCGGCATTGGCCGAACCGTAAATGAAGCCGGGCGTTTAGATATGCGCGAGCACGATCTCTCTCTTTCTTCCCCAGAAGTAATGATTCGGAAATTTACCGATTTACCAGATGCCATTACTAACACGCAACTTATAGCCAAGCAAGTAGACCTCGAAATTCCGATTAATCAACGATACTTCGCACAAGTACAATTACCGCCCAACACTACACCTGAAACCGAACTCACTTCATTAGTTAAACGCCGCGCGCAAGAAATCTATGGACCCAAAGGCGGAATTACCAAAGAAGTGCAAGAACGAATTGATTACGAGTTGGATATTATTATCCAAATGGGTTTTGCCGTTTACTTTTTAATGGTCGCCGAAATTGTTACTGGGGCACATGAACTTGGCGCGCTTACCAACACCAGAGGTAGCGCCGCTGGTTCGATTGTGGCGTATTTACTCAATATTAGCGCAATAGACCCACTAGAATATCAATTACCATTTGAACGATTCTTAACCATACATCGTCCTACTCCGCCTGCTGTAGATTTAGACATCGCCGACGATCGTCGCGATGAAGTTATTGCATGGATTGCGGATAAATACGGCCACGATAAAGTCGCTCAAATTATTACTTTTGGTACCATGAAAGCGCGAGCAGTAGTTCGTGACGTGGGTCGCGCTTTAGGCGTCCCGTACGGCAAATGCGACCGAATTGCTAAAATGATTCCTTTAGGAAAACAGGGCTTTACAATGACTCTAGAAAAAGCCATTGCCATGGTGCCAGAGCTAGCTACAATTTATCGAACAGATGCCGAAACCAAGCAAATTATCGACATTGCAAAAAGACTAGAAGGCTGCGTTCGTCACGCTTCGATTCATGCGGCCGCACTAGCCATTACCCCGACTCCACTTACCGATTACACACCCCTACAGCTAGAACCAGACGGTCATCGCCTCATCACCCAATATGATATGTACGCTTTAGATGTTGGTGCCGACAGCAATGCCATTGGAGTGGTGAAAATGGATTTACTAGGCATTCGAAATCTTAGTTTTTTAGGGGCAGCAATAAAATTAGTCAAAATCCGTCATAATATCGAGATTGACCCTAATCGCTTGCCGCTAGACGATAAAAAGACCTATCAATTACTTTCGCAAGGTCACACCTTTGGCGTATTTCAATTAGGTAGTAGTGGAATTACACGTTACTTAAAAGAATTACGACCAACTTCGATCTTCGATATCTCTGCCATGATCGCGTTATATCGACCAGGTCCAATGGGTATTATTCCCCAATATATTATACGTAAGCACAATCCCCAGCAGGTAGATTACTTCGACGAACGTATGAAAGATTATTTGGAACGATCTTTAGGTTTGCTGGTTTACCAAGATGACGTTTTACTTACGGCCATCAATATTGCTGGTTACACCTGGGAAGAAGCCGATAAACTCCGCAAAGCTATGGGAAAAAAGATTCCCGCAGAAATGGCTAAGCAAAAAGTAAAGTTTATCGACGGCTGTATTAAGAACGGTATGACTAGCCAACGTGCGGCCGAACTGTTCACCTTAATAGAACCCTTTGCGGCCTATGGGTTTAATAAAGCTCACGCGGCATCATATAGCCAAGTCTCTTATCAAACTGCGTATATGAAAGCTAACTATACAGTCGAATTTATGGCTTCGCTTATGAGCGCAGAAAGTGGCGACGAAAATAAAATCCACGAAGCATTCGAAGAATGTAAAAATCTGGGTATTACAGTACTCCCACCAGATGTCACCGAGAGTTATGGCGGCTTTACTGTTATCGACGAGTATACCATTCGGTTTGGCTTGCGCGCCATTAAAAACTTGGGCTCTGATGTAATTCGCAAAATTATCGACTGTCATAAAGCTGGAATAAAATTCGAATCATTAGAAGATTTCCTCACAAAAAGCTACACTAAAAATTTCAATAAACGTTCATGGGAAGCTTTGGTAAAAGCAGGCGCGCTGGATAAGTTTGGTGAGCGGGCAGAGCTGTTGGCCAGCACCGAACACGTGCTCGATTTTTTGCGTGAAAATTTCAAACACGACCAAACAGGTCAAAATTCACTTTTTGGTAAATCATTCCAAATTGGCAAACTGCAGCTAAAGCCCGCGAACCCAATCCCGCCGGAAGACTTGCTTAAGTTCGAAAAAGAACACTTGGGCTTGTTCGTTTCTGGACATCCGCTCGACCGGCATCGCCTCATCACTAAAGACTTTCTCAATATTAAAGATATTAATGAAGCGATGGATAATCAATCGGTTACTGTGGCTGGCATCTTTACTAAAGTGAAGCGTACTATCACTAAAAAAAATGATCCAATGGCGTTTGCCACCCTCGAAGACCGCACCAGTTCGGTAGAAGTTTTAGTCTTTCCAAATATTATGCCCGCGGCAATTCCTTATTTAGATAGCGATTTAGTTTTACGTCTCAATGGCAAAATCTCTTACAAAGACGGGCAAGCAAAACTAATACTCAATGATATCAAAGACTTGCCAACCGACGAACTGTACTTGATGGCTTTAGAGGAGTTAGAAAAACAAACTCAACTCACCATTCATTTGCCAGACATCCAAAACCAAACCACTTTGCATGAAATTAAGGTGTTACTAGAAGCTAATCCAGGCAACGCCCCAGTCTACCTTCAAGTTGGCGATGGGAGTGAGAAGAACACAATTAAAACCAAAACCTCGGTACGAATCAATCGAAAATTAATCGAAAAACTTCGCGCCATCCCTGAAGTAAGCATGATTTACGATCGGCTAAACTTCTAATTGACAAAAACACAGCACTTTGTTAGTATTGAGTTGCTACTGCTGTTGGCAATAGCTATAGCCTGGCGCTAAATTAATAGCACTTGGCTACACCCTTGGTTCGTTCTAATAAATTTTATAGGGTGAAAAAAGAACGTCCAAGGATGGTATTATACAATATCTTCAAGGTCTTCCAGCTAAATAGCTGGTCAGACATACTCTTGTAAGCGAGAGTATACTTGGCCAGTCGGGAGTTCCGCCGAATCTTCATCTCGACTGGCCCTTTACTAAATCTACCCATAAACCCCAAGGAGGTTTAGTTTTCCTAGACAACTCGAAACTTCGAGTAATCCCCTCCTAACCCTGGGCTCTATACGCCCAGGGCTTTTTTTTTAAAAAAAAATATGTATAATTATATAAAGTGACGAAGTGGCTACCAACCATGGAGCTTAACCAAATCTAATAAAGAAAAAGGTTGCTACGGCAACGAACTGGGACGGAACCGTCTTAAACTTTAAGACCCCAGAACTTAGCGAAAAGTTTTCGCTAAGTTCTGGGGTATTTTCATTATCAAATAAAACTATGTCACAGTTAGAAAATCAGCGGCATTCACTTGCTCACCTGCTAGCCACAGCAGTTTTGGAGCAATTTCCCGACACCAAACTTGGAGTTGGTCCTGTAATTGAACATGGTTTTTATTACGACTTCCTATTGCCACGCCCACTGACACCAGACGACTTGCCAAAACTAGAAGCTCGCATGAAAGAGTTAATTAAAGCTGGGTTAACTTTTGAGAAGCAAACAATTTCGGCCACCAAAGCCAAGCAATTTTTTACCGAGCGACAACAACAATTCAAGGTAGAACTAATTACAGATTTAGAACGGGCAGGAGAAGAAATTACATTATATAAAACTGGTGAGTTTATCGATCTTTGTCGTGGCGGCCACGTAGACAATACTAGCGAACTAGATGCCCAAGCTTTTTCTCTCCATAAAATCTCTGGTGCATACTGGCGAGGCGACCAAAAATTAGCCCAACTCCAACGAATCTATGGACTAGCATTTTCTACGGCCGAAGAATTGCAGAAATATCAACAACTGCAAAGCGAGTTAGAAAAGCGCGACCATCGTGTACTTGGACCACAGCTAGGCTTGTTTCTATTCCATGAGTACGCACCAGGAATTCCTTTCTACCAACCAAATGGAACTATCGTTCGGAACGAACTCGAACAGTTCGTGCGAGAAGTTTCTTATGGCGATGGTTATCACGAAGTAAGGCTCCCACAATTATTCGATGCCGAGCTATTTAAAACTTCTGGCCACTGGGACCACTACAAAGATGATATGTTCACCCTAGAATCCGAAAATCGAACTTTTGGATTAAAGCCAATGAACTGTCCTGGGCATATGCTTTACTATAAGCAAGGGCTCTACTCATACAAAGATTTGCCGCTACGTCTCTCAGAAATGAGTACTTTGTACCGCAACGAACTCTCTGGCACGTTATCTGGTCTTACTCGAGTTCGTGCTTTCGCTCAAGATGATGCTCATATTTTTCTCACTTCAGAACAAATCACAAACGAAGTAGCTAATCTGCTTAACCGCATCAACACTATTTACAACCAGTTTGAAATGAAAGTTGAAAAAGTTACGCTTGGCACTAAGCCTGCCGAATCGTTAGGCACTAAAGCCGAATGGGAACAAGCCGAGAATGCCCTAGCAGCAGCATTGCAAAAATCTGGCTGGGAATTTGAACGAGAGGAAGGTGATGGCGCTTTCTATGGTCCAAAAATCGACATGCGAATAAAAGATGTGCTCGGGCGAGAATGGCAGCTAGCCACCGTACAATTAGACTTCCAGATGCCACAACGATTTGAGTTAGAATATGTAGCCCAAGACGGCTCTCGCCAAACTCCAATAGTGATTCATCGCGCAATACTTGGCTCATTTGAGCGATTTTTAGCAATATTGATTGAGCAATACGCTGGCGCGCTGCCAGTCTGGCTAGCGCCTATTCAAGCCAAAATCTTACCAGTTTCGGATAAATTTTCCGAGTACGCTGAAAAAGTTAAAGCCGAACTTACTACTCAAGTCCCAACACTCCGAATTAACATCGACAATCGAAGTGAATCTATCGGTAAACGCATTCGCGAAGCCGCAACCCAAAAAATCCCTTACCTGCTGATAGTTGGAGAAAAAGAAGTAGAAAGCAACACTGTGGCAGTGCGCGGTCGTGACGATCAAGATCTAGGAGTTATTCCGATTTCCGAGTTTGCGCAAACTTTAACAGACAAAATTTTGAACCGAAAATAATTTCGATTATAGCTTATCTGAATAAAAAATCTATGGAGGAAAATATACTAATTAGCAAGCCTGTGATTGAACATGGAGAAGTAATTAATTTTGATTTATGGCAACATCAAATCCACATTATGTCGCTCACCTACTCACAAGCACTTGTTATCATTAAAGGTAACAACATCAATCCGCAACTTTTGTCCGAAATGCGAGTTGGGCAATTACTAGTAATTGGCACTGATGCTTTCCAAACAGCTCTGTGTAAAGATCAAGACAACCGATTTCGATATATTAAATAACCCGCCTCGATTTGAGACGGGTTATTATTATGCGTTCGGAGGAGCTGGTGATTGTGGAGGTGAGGACGAAACTGGGGCCAGTTCATTCTCGGCCTCCTTGAAAGCTAAGAGCCAAATTACAATCAAGTTAATAGGGCTAATCACCATTAAAATTCCCCACCAACCTGGGCGTCGTCTTTCTTCCGAAATTTTCCACCAAACAAATACTCCGACAAGGATATTTAAAAACGGTACTAACAACCCCAGTATTACCCATAACGGTAATCGGGCAATTTGAACCATCAACACGATGTTAATAATCGGCACCCATGCGAGCCATTCATTTGGTGTGTTGGTCTTTTTAGCAATACGCGCTAAGCAATAAGCTACATAAAGATGAAAAGCAACTACTAACACGAATATAAAAAGCATGCCACTTGCTCCAAAGGTGGATGGAATCGTAATATTGGCATCTAAAGATAATGGGTCCATTTGCGTAAGTTAATTATTAGGTGCTGTTAAAATTCTAGCACTTTTTTTGGTGATAGCAATAGTGTGTTCAAAATGTGCAGCCAAGCCCCCATCCGAAGTGCGAATGGTCCAGCCATCCGAATCGTAAACCACGCGCGGTTTCTTTTCACAAATCATTGGCTCAATCGCCAAGACCATACCTTCAACTAATTCTAAACCGGTACCAGCCTTGCCGTAACACGGAACAGCTGGATCCTCGTGCACAGCGTAACCCACGCCATGACCAACCAAATCGCGCACCACACTAAAACCTGCTTTCTCGGCAATGCTTTGCATGGCAAACCCCATATCACCGATACGATTTCCAGCCTTTGCTAGCCTAATAGCTTCTACTAATGCCAGTTTTGTAGTTTTTATTATTAATTCTGCTCGTTTAGAGACTTTACCCACTGGCACAGTAATAGCGGTGTCGGTAAACAGATCTTTGTACTCCATGCCAATATCCAAACCGATAATATCTCCTTCTTGTAGAATATCTTCGGCTGAAGGAACGCCGTGCACCACTGCATCATTAATCGAAGTACAGAGACCGGCTGGAAACGGATTCTTCCGATCGCCATAGCCCATAAAACTAGGGCGACCGCCGGCAATAATAATCTCGCGTTCGGCAAAATCATTAAGCTCGGCAGTAGAAATACCAGGCTTAACCAAAGCGGCAGTACGTTGCAAAATACCACCTAAAATCTTACCCCCTTCGCGGATAATCTCGATCTCTTCAGGTTTTTTAGTGTAGTTTGCCATAAGCTATAATGATTTTTGAAATTCGTTAATTGCATGTTGAACGCGCGCGCGAACTTGTGTTGGGGTACCTAGTCCGTCGATGCAAACAAACTGGTACTGCTTCGCAAAGTAAGTCGTAACCTTGCTAATCTGATCGCGGTAATATTTCGCTCGATTATTTAATCCTGCAATCGTATCATCGCTTCTTTTGGCGATAAATGTCTGGTCATAACCCTTCCGAGCCAAAACCCGTTTCACCGACTCCGCTCTGGGAATTAGTAAATATAACACTAACGGATTTGCCCGTCCGGTTTCGCGTAATAATCTGGCGGTTAATTTTGCCTCGCCAATCATTTTCGGATGGCCGTCAAATAAGATACCTTGCTTGCGAGGAATGGAATGAATTTTTTTTTGCAAAATTTCCCGAACGATTTTTGTGGGCGTAAGTAAACCTTTATCGGCAGTGCGTTGCTGAGTCTGGTCTATCTGCTGATTCTTTCGCCGCAGTAATGTTAACTCTCGACCCATATCAAAATCGAACATACGGTACTTCTTGGCAAAGTAAGCAGACTGCGTGGCTTTACCTGCGCCTACATCACCTAGTAAAATAATATTCATCGGTTGGCTAGCTGCGTGTTTCATTCTACTCCTAGTGCCCGATTAATTCGGGTTGTGATTTCCTCAATTGAGCCAACTCCATCGATTGTAAATAGATCGCCGATACCTTGCAAAAACTTTATCACTGGCTTGGTTTCTTTCTGGTAGAGATCTAAGCGGTAAGCGATTTTTTCTGCTGTGTCATCGGTGCGAAATTCGTGATGAGCGCGCTCGAGCAACCGAGCGGTAGATTCATCTGTAGGCACATCAATAACGATAGTGGCAAATTCTTTAAACCCATTCTGATTAAGGTAATGAATCAAATACGCGCCCTGGCCAACTCGTCGCGGTACGCCATCGAATAAAATGCGCTTATGTTTAATTATTTCGGGTAGTTCGGTATTGAGAATACGATACAACTCATCATCTTCTAATAAGTGTCCTGCATCGATTAAAGACTTAACCTTTCGCCCAAAGGGCGTATCTTTTTTAGCTTCTTCACGCAGAATCTCTCCCATCTCCCAATAAAAATATCCAAGCTTCTTCGCTAAGAGTTTTCCTTGCGTGCCTTTACCGCTTCCTTGCGGGCCAACCATAAATATCGCATCGTATTTGGGCATTTCCATATCAATAGTGTACCGATTTCCAATTATTTAAGCAACTTTTGTGATATAATTTAAAAAATCAGCCATTGGAAACACAAACAAAATTTTCATCATGGACAATATTTTCTTCGAACTTACTTTGGTGCTAGTGGCCGCTGGGGTAATTGCCTACATCCTACATTTTTTAAAGCAACCCAGCATCATCGCCTATATTATCACTGGCTTACTAATTGGGCCTTTAGCCCTGTACCGTTTACACCATGGCGAAATTCTACATGGGCTCGCAGAAATCGGCATGACTCTACTGCTCTTTATGGTGGGGCTAGATTTAGATATCTCGCAATTAAGGCGAATTGGCCGCGCCGCAGTTGTGGCTGGAATTGGTCAAATTATCTTTACAGGAGCCATTGGTTACGCGCTAGCGACCATGCTTGGACTAGCTCCCTTACCAGCCTTATACATCGCCATCGCGCTCACCTTTTCCTCTACAATTATCGTAGTTAAACTGCTGTCCGAAAAAAAGGATATGCAAAGTTTATACGGCAAACTAGCAGTTGGTATTTTTTTGGTGCAAGATATCGCCGCTATCTTAATACTCATCCTGCTCGCCGGTCTAACCAACAGCGCGGGCTTCGGTAGTCTAAATGGTGGGCTATTTGAAACTGTCATTTTTACTTTAGCCAAAGCCTTCATGATTGGAGTAATTGTTGTAACACTTAGTCGAACAATCTTTCCTCGCCTACTTCATTCTTTATTAAAATCGGATGAACTGCTCTTACTGTTCTCGCTGGGTTGGGCTTTGGGTTTAGCTGCGTTTTTCACCTCTCCTTGGATTGGATTCAACGCCGCGATTGGCGGTTTTGTTGCTGGCTTAGCCTTAGCCAATACTGGCGCGCATTACCAAATTAGCGGGCGCATTAAGCCTCTGCGAGATTTCTTTATTGTGATCTTCTTTATCGTGCTAGGCTCACAACTGGTTGTGAGTAATATTGCCCTCGCAATTTGGCCAGCAATTATTTTGGCGGTATTTGTACTAATTGGTAATCCAATTATTATTACTTTAATCTTAGGTTTAATGGGTTATAAGATCCGTACTTCGTTTATGACTGGAGTTACCGTTGCCCAAATTTCGGAGTTTAGCTTAATTCTTATGGCACTTGGCTTGGCAGCAGGTCACGTAAATGAAACTCATGTCACCATTGTAACCATGGTAGGAATTACTACAATCGGCATCTCTTCTTATGGAGTAATTTACTCCAATAAGCTTTACGAGTGGCTATCTCGTTCTACTTATCACTGGTTAGAACGTAAGTCGCGTCGCAATAACAAACACCAAGAAAATCTTGGCAACACAGTCTATCGACAACATATTGTGTTAATCGGCGCTAACCGTCTTGGAAGTCATTTGGTGAATCGTTTGCATAAGCAAAAGGATCAACAGTTTATCATTATCGATTTTAACCCAGATATTGTGTCGCACTATCGAAGCTTGGGAATCGCAGCAGTTTGCGGTGATATCGCTGACCCTTATATTCAAGAAATCTCGGTGCTTGCCGAAGCCAAACTGATTATTTCTACCATTCCCGATTTCCACGACACCATGGCCTTAATGGAGTATGTTCAAACGCTCTCACGAAAGCCAAAACTCATTGCTACGGCGAGCGACGAACACGAGGCCCTGCAACTGTATAAAGCCGGTGCCAGCTACGTTTTACTCCCTCATTTTGTGGGCGGCGTGCATCTCAACGATATTATTCGCTCGCATTCGGATGCGGCAAGTTTAAGAAAACTCAAAGCCAAGCACTTAGAAATCTTACGGAAGACTCACTTGGCTACAATCTAGTCGCCTATGGCGACTTTTTTTGTTACAATAGCGCTATGCATATTTTTAATACGTTAACTAAGGTTATACAAAAACTCGACCTGCCATCCAATCAGCAGATACGAATCTATTCTTGTGGTCCAACAGTTTATGAGTATGCTCACATTGGCAACCTCCGCAGTTTCATTATGGCGGATGTATTAGTCCGCACACTTAAAGTTCAAGGTTATAAAGTAGATTGGGTAATGAATTTAACCGACATTGACGACAAAACCATTAAAGGAACAATTAGTGAATTCGGCAATTCGGCAGAAATTGAACAATTGAAAACTTACACCCAACGTTACGCTATGCAATTTTTTGAAGATTTACAGGGAGTGGGTATAGACACGGACCAGATTAGATTTATCAAAGTAACAGATGTAATTCCACAAATTCAGGAGTTCATAGAAAATTTAATCGAACAAGGGTTTGCCTATAAAGCTGAAGACGGCAGCACTTACTTTAGTATAGAAAAATATCAAGATCAGTTTGGCGATTACGGCCAGCTGGTCGGCCAGAAGTTTCTAGAAGGCAAAAAAATCGGCGCGCGCATAAAAAATGACGAATACGATAAAGAAAACCTCAGCGACTTCGCGCTATGGAAGGCTTGGGACGAAGCTGACGCACAAATCTACTGGGAGCACCCCATCTTGGGTAAAGGCCGCCCTGGTTGGCACATTGAGTGTAGCGCCATTAATCAGTTAGCTTTCGGGGGAGCCACCACCGACATTCACACCGGCGGCATAGACCTCATCTTCCCCCACCACACCAACGAAATCGCGCAAAGCCAGCCACTGTATCAGCCATTCGTCAATTCTTGGGTCCACTTTGAGCACTTACTGGTTGATGGAAAAAAGATGGCCAAAAGCCTAAAAAATGATTACCGATTAGCAGACTTAGCTGCCAAAAACTTTTCAGGTTTGGATCTGCGTTACTTGTATCTGCAAAGCAGTTACCGGCAACAAACGAATTTTACTTGGGACGCGCTGGAGGCCGCTAAAGCCGGTAGGTTAAAATTACAGTCGGCTTTCTCAGTCTCTTCAAAAACAGATGGCGACGCAGTCGCCGAGGTGATGGACACTCCTTTCCTTGCCGCCCTAAACGACAACCTTAATACCGCCGAGGCTCTGGCTTTGGCCCACCAACACA
>DAOLDG010000002.1:0-21373 GCA_035327465.1 Candidatus Doudnaibacteriota bacterium | reverse complement strand
CCAGGAACCCATTATGCAACCAGTGAATCCCCGGTCGCCTTCGGCGCCAGGGATGACACTTCCGTGTCACTTACCCATTCGATTTTCTGCCCACCATTGTAGCGCATTCTTCACAATCGGTACAGCCGCAGCATGGCCTTCACCACCAGCTTCAACTAAAACTGTAATAGCAATTTCTGGATTCTCGTATGGCGCATAAGCTGTATACCATGCGTGAGTTTTTTTCGGATCACTCCCGTCAAACTGCGAAGTTCCAGTTTTCCCTGCGGAGGTAATAGGTAAACTTTGCAATGAGCGGCCACTTCCTTTGTCCGAAGTAACATTATCCCTCATCCCAGCTTGTACAACTCGCATATGCTCGAGGTCTATACCAGCATTTATATAAACTGTGGCTTCTGGAGTGAAAATTGTCTGACGGTGCTGATTGAGTACTTGCTTTAGCAACCGTGGTTTTTTTAATATGCCATCATTAGCCACAGCTGCTGTCCAAGCCGTCACCTGCAAAGGTGTGGCCAACATGTCGCCCTGTCCAATCGAAATATGATACGTATCACCAAGGTACCATTTGGCCATAATCGCATCATTGGTGTAATAAGAAGCTTTCCATTGTGGCGTGGCTACTCGTGCTGGTTTTTCTCCAGGAATATCGATACCGCTAAGACGGCCCATTCCAAATCGGTCATAATACTCGGCTAATTTTTCGGCACCAATCCCTTTTATCGGTGAAGATGGATGACCGCCCGACACCACATAAAAATAAATATCACTACTCTCGGCGATTGCGCTGCGCACATCCATCGGGCCCAGACCATCGCGCTTCCAGCCCACAAAGTTGTAGGTAATCGCAGGATTAAACTGGTTTGGAATCACTAATAAGCCTCGATCAACAATAATTGTATTGGGCTGAACAATGCCTTCCTGTAATACCGCGGCAGCACCCACAGGCTTAATAACTGATCCTGGCGGATAGACCCCTGCAATCGCTCGGTTAAATAATGGTAAATTCTTATCGGTAATTAATTTTTCATAATCTTGCGAACTTATGCCAGGCGCAAACAAATTATTATTAAATCCAGGTACAGAAACTAACGCTAAAATTTCGCCAGTCTTAGGATTCATGGCTACAGCTGCACCTTTATTACCCACGGGACTCTTTATAAAATCTTCGAAAATTTTTCGTTGCAGACCTGCGTCAATTGTTAATTCCACAATATTCCCAGGTTGAGGCTCAACTACTCCTAACTCTTTAATCGCCAAACCCAAACTGTTCACCTCGACTTGCTTATTACCATTAAGCCCACGCAAAAATCGCTCATACGAATACTCGATGCCACTTTTACCAATGAAGTCGTTTAAAGTATATTTTTCACTGCGCAATTCCTGATATTCTTTATCAGAAATAACACCAGTGTACCCCATCACGTGAGCAAATGTTTCGGGCGAAAGATAATCACGCACTGGAATATTTAACAATGAAAATCCTGGAAAACGTTGGGCATGAACTTCGAAAGCTATACTTTCTTGTTGAGTTAAATTGCGCTTCACAATAATCGGCTCGAGCGGACTCCCGCGATGATTAGCCAATTTCTGTGTTAGTTCTTCTGGGCTAATTTCGAAGTGCGCGCTAATTTCTGCAAAAATTTCGGGCTGATTATCTTCTGGCAAATCCACCGGAGTGAGTGCTAAATTAAAACTAGCGGTATTGCGCGCGAGTACTTCACCATGGCGATCTTGAATAAAGCCCCGTGGCGCCAAAATTGTTTGCAAGCGCAACCGATTACCTTCCGACAATTCGCGCATGCGCTCGCCTTGCACTACCTGCAAATTTATTAATTGTAATCCAAAAATAACCCCGATTAAGATTATAAAAAATTTAATACCTCGAAATTGACGAACCGAACGCTCTTCCGGTTCATTGAAGCCCTCAACCCCGCCACTGCCAGCTTGCACACCCTCTTCCCACTCCAAATTACCGCTTTTCGCTGAAGCGTTTGAGCCAGATTCAATATAAAATGGGTTTCGTTTTACTGATTTCATTCAACTATTATTTTGAAGATTTATTGAAGCACTGTTTTATAATTGTAGTTTATTTTTTGCGAAATTTTGAAGATATTTTGCAAAAAATTCGATTAAAGCAAAAACCGGGTAAATTAAGAGTAGATTCACACTTAATGCTGGTAATAAACTCTGCCAAACATAGCTACTACCCACAGCCACTGAACCTAACTCAATATTTGCCAAAAAAGTCGTGTATAGCCATATCCATACCCTAATAAGCAATGTCCCTAATGCAACTGCTCCCAAAAAATACTGCCAAGGCTTCTCGGAAAAAACCCAGCGGTTTAATATCATATAAGCCAGACTGCTAATTAAAATCACTCCTAAACTAATCGAGCCAATTGGCAAACCAGCAAAGATTTCCAGCCATACCCCGCCAAGTAAGCCAAAAATTAAATAGTCATAATTGTTAAAAGACCAAACTACGGCCAATGATAATAACAATAATAAATCGGGAACAAAATAACTAAATTCGAAGAGTCGAAAAATCGTTTGGTTGGCAACCACTACAGTTAGAATGAAGCTAATGTAAATAAGCCACTTCATGGTTTTACTACAAATACATAATCTAGGCGATGAGCTTTGATGGGTGACAACAAAGTGAGCCGCTTAAATAAATCGTTGTCGCCGGATAGTGTTTGATCGGCTTGTCCAATTAATAAATTTCTAGGAATTTGTGGGTTGATTCCGGCGGTCACAATTAAATCACCAGCTTCAACCTCGGCAGATTGTGAAACCAAATCAAATATTAAACCCGACCCAAATGAACCTTTCACAACTCCCTCACTATCATTCTTAGCGACCTTGGCATCCACTGATGATTGGTTGTTAGTAATCAAGATGGCCGTCGAATTAAAATTACCCACATGAACAACCTTCGCAATCAAGTAGCCTTCACTAACAACTCCTTGCCCAACTTTAATGCCAGTACTTTCTCCACAATTTAAGATAATAGCATCTGTCGTATTTTGCGGGTCCAGCGACAGCACAGTACAAGGTTGCAAAGAATAAGGGAAACGCGATACAAAGTCTAGTTCGGCCTTAAGTAGTTCATTTTCAATTCGTAATTGCTCTAAAGCGACTTGCTGTCTTTTAAGCTCGGAATTTTCTGTGGTTAATGAATTATTTTCTGCCACAAGAGCAGGCAGGCCAGTAATCGTTGTAATTACAGTATTAATTGGAATAATAACAGCGTTCACTGCGGTAATTGCTGGTCTTGGCAACTGCAACAACGCATACTCTAGTGGCGCAAACCAACCCCGCGACTGCATAATTAACGCGATCAGAATCGCTACAAGTATAGCGCTAAAAATAAGAAAAGTTTTGGTGTATATAAAGCGCATTAGCTTTTAAGATAGAAAGTAAAGAAACGACCCCTAGTAAACTATCTAACTATTAACTGCTTAGTGATTATTCTCGACTTTCTATTTATTACTTCTTACTTTGGAATTCTGGAAAAATCGGTAGCTAATAATACATCATGCAGAGACTCTAAATCTTCGACAACTATACCAGTGCCTCGCACCACACAAGTTAACGGGTCGTCAGCGACTATCACTGGCATCTTAGTTTCATCGCGGATGAGCTGATCCAGACCGCGCAATTGAGCGCCGCCGCCGGCCAGCATAATGCCACGATGCATAATATCCGAAATAATTTCTGGAGGGATTTCTTCAATTACAGCCTTAACATTATTAAGAATCGTTTTTATCGCTGGTGATAAAGCTTCACGAATATGGCTATCGGTTACCATAATTTCTTTCGGTAAACCAGACACTAAATCTCGGCCACGCAAAGACGCGGTTAATTGCTCGGCCAAAGGATATGCCGAACCAATTTTTATCTTCACCTCTTCGGCAGTTCGTGAACCAATTAACATTCCAAAGTTGTCGCGTGCATATTGAACGATGTGTTCATTTAAAGTGTCGCCGGCGATGCGCATGCTACGAGCAATTACTACACCTCCAAGCGAGAGCACCGCAATTTCGGTAGTACCACCGCCAATATCGATAATCATCGAACCTTGCGCGTCCTGTACTGGCAAGCGCGCGCCAATGCTCGCCGCCATTGGTTCTTCTATTAAAAATGCTTCGCGGGCGCCGGCGTTTACTGCCGCGTCTTGCACAGCGCGCTTCTCTACTTCGGTTACGCCGGACGGAATCCCAATCACCACGCGTGGGCGTCGTAAAAAACTATAAGTTTGGTTATGCACCTTATCGATAAAATAGCGGAGCATCGCTTCGGTGATTTCAAAATCAGAAATCACGCCATCCACCAATGGGCGCGTGGCCACAATATGAGTTGGAGTTCGACCAACCATCTTTTGTGCTTCCGAGCCAATCGCTAAAATCTGCTTTGTACGCTGGTTCACTGCCACCACGGAAGGCTCATTGATAACAATACCCTTGCCTTTAACATAGACGAGGGTATTAGCGGTGCCTAGATCAATTCCCAAATCTTGGGAAAATCTTTTAAAGAGAAAATCAAGCATTACTAAACTTTTCTATAATTTGATTTAGAGGAACAATTTGAGCCTCAGGAGTTTTACGGTACTTTATTTCCGCACTATTTTCTGCCATAGTCTTGCTGGAAATTATCAAGCGGTAAGGAATTCCTAGCAAATCACTATCAGCGAATTTTTCACCCGCAGAGACTTCTGTCCTGTCATCATATAACACTTCTACGCCCGCCGCCAGTAGGTCCGAATAAAGGCGATTGGCCTGCTCTAGCACTGCTTCATCTTTTCCTGCTAATGCTACTAAATGAACTTTAAATGGAGAAACAGCTTCTGGCCAAATAATACCTGCCCCATCGTGATGCTGTTCGACAATTACTCCCATAATCCGCGACGAACCAATGCCGAAACAACCCATCAGCACTGGCTGCTGTGAACCATCTTCGGCTCTGTAATTAAGGTTAAAGCTATCCGAATATTTGGTGTTGAGTTCGAAGATATTGCCGACCTCGCTGGCTTTGGTTTCGCGGTAGTCTTTGCTACCGCAGTCGGTACAAACCTTATCATCTGCATAAATTTCTTTATTCACAGCAAGCGAGCAGCTGCCGCACACATAAACTGTGTCTTCACCGTTCGGAGTTTCTACCTGAAACTCATGCGAGTACTTACTAAAAGTACCACCGCTGGCTTCAGTGTACAAAGCTGGAACACCAAGTCGTTCAAAAATCTTTTTATAAGAAGCTGCAACAACTTTATAGTACTCTGCCAAATCTTCCGCGTTGGCGTGGAAGCTATACAAATCTTTCATTCGAAATTCCCGGCCGCGCATTAAACCACTCTTGGCACGAGCTTCATCACGAAACTTTGTCTGAATTTGATACACCGCTAAAGGCAGGTCGCGGTACGAACTAACAATGCCTTTGGCCAAAGGGGTGACGATTTCTTCATGAGTTGGTCCGAGCGCAAACTCGTTATCATGAACGGACTTAACTTTAAATAAGACATCTAAATTATCCCAGCGACCGGTCGCCTGCCAATTTTCTTTGGGCTGAAGTGCAGGCATAAAAATTTCTTGAGCGCCGATGGTGTTCATTTCTTCGCGAATGATATTCTCGATCTTTTGGAGCACGCGCCAGCCCAAGGGCAGGTACGAGTATATCCCCGCCATTTCTTTATGAATAAAACCAGCCTGTTCTAACAAGCGAGCGTTTACCGAGACGTCGTCTTTAGGAGCGGCCTTGCTTGTTTTAAAAAAGTATTGTGATTGCTTCATATTAGCCGAATAAATTTTTCACTGATTCGAGTTGCCAGACATCTCGCGCGGTAATTACTGCCATAAGTAATAACAAAACCATAAAGCCAATAGCATTAGTATATTGTTCAATTGTTTGATTATTAGGTTTGCCGCGGAGCTTCTCTATAATTAAGAACAACATGCGTCCACCGTCGAGCGCAGGTATTGGCAAACTATTAAGAATGGCTAAATTAAGAGAAAGAAATGCGATAAAAGCTAGTAAGTGGGAAAAGCCCATCTCGGCTGCATCACCAGTGTACTGAGCTATAAGCACGGGTCCGCCTACCTGCTTAAACCCTCCCGGAGATGTGAACAGATTATAGAGGCCCTTAAAAATTGCACCAAGCTGTTTGATTGTAGTTTGGGCACCATGCCAGAATGCTTTTGGTAGACTGTACTGTAGCTTACCGAAGTAGCCCATACTAATCCCAACAATCCCTTCATCAAGATTAGTATCGAGGCTAGTTTGAACCGGTATAGTTAAAGTTTCAGTAAGTCGCTTAACCTCAAAGACTAATTCTTCACCTTGATTGGCTTGAATATAATCTTGCAAATCCGAAATTTGGCTAATTGGCTGGTTGTCTACTGAAAGGATAATATCACTACCAGCTAAGCCAGCAGCCTCGGCAGCGGAACCTGGTAAAACTCCACCTATCAAAATTTGTTGATCTGTATATCGTCCACCAGCTGGCAAATCACTAAGTTGGTTTACAGCAACTGGAAAGCCTACCATAAATCCTATAGAGAAAATTATCCAGGCGGTGAGAACGTTCATTAGTACCCCAGCGGCCAGAGTAAAGAATCGTGCAGTAAAAGATTTATTAGTGAAGCTTTGCGGATCATCTGCAGAATCATTATCCTCGCCCATGATTTTTACAAAACCACCAAGCGGAATGGCATTGATGGAATAGATAGTGGCCTTAGGAGAGCTCTCTTGTTTGCGCCACACCACGCGCCACTTGCCATCTAATTTTTGCAGACCAACCACGCGCGGCGGAAAGCCAAAACCAAACTCATGCACGCCCATGCCGCTACGCCGAGCCATAATAAAATGGCCGAGCTCGTGCACGAACACTAGTAGTGACAATACTGCAATAAATATTATAATAGTGACTAACATAAATTTATTTTTAGCTGCCCACTTCTTCGGCAGCGCTCTCGTACTGCCACAGCCTGCCTAATAGCAGGCTATGGCAGACGGCGCTAGCTTACTGCCGCCGAAGCAGGTGACGGAGATTACAAACTCCTATACAGTTAACAACTCCTGCTCTTTATCCTTCGCGACCTGCTTAATTTCTTCATTGTACTTATCAACCACTTCTTGTACTTTTTTCTGAGCGCTGGCTACATCGTCTTTGGTAGCCTGACCATCACTTTCCTGCTTTTTCACCGCTTTAATAATTTCTTCGCGAACTTGCCTTACGCCAATGCGCGCCTGCTCTTCGACTTGCCCAACTAACTTTACCATTTCTTTGCGGCGTTCTTCGGTCATTGGCGGCAGGGTAATCCGCACCACATTGCCATCGTTGCTCGGGTTGAATCCTAAGTTGGCCGCTTGAATACCTTTTTCGATTTCGCCGAGCTGGCCTTTGTCCCACGGGCTAATCGTTAAAGTCTTAGCATCGCTCACCGTAATGTTGGCAACTTGAGCCAATGGCATTTTGGTGCCATAACTCTCGACCATCACCGTAGAAAGCAGTGCGGGATTAGCTCGACCAGTGCGCACAGAAGAAAGCTCATGATGGAAATGCTCCATCACTTTTTCAAACTGCTCTTTGTGTTGTTTAATAATATCGTTAATCATATATATTGGAAGAAATCCTTAGTGCCGAGAAACAGAACCAACGCTCGCCATCTATAAAACGACTCTATGTTCTATTAATATCTTTATCGAGAGACACCAGCAAAGGCCAGTTGTGGCAAATCTCGACTTATCAAAATTGAAGTTACTAAACCATTGGTGCCAGTATCGCTGACTGTCCAAGTAGTACCGCTATCAGTAGATTTGAAAATCACCGAACCACTGCTCACATAAATTACGTTACCACTACTCGGCGCAAAGCTTACCGCAAAGGGAGCCGCATCCTGCTGTCTAAATGGCATAGTAGCATAATCCCAGCTATTTCCGCCATTATTTGAGATAAATAATCCTTGGTTGGTGGTAATAATTAAATTATCTGAGTTAAAAGGATTAATGGCAATCTGTCTATAATCATTCACCAGACCAACCATGCCGAAAAAATCTTGGGCATCGGCTGGAGCTCGCAAATCTTGAGTAAGCCGTTGAAGTGGGCCACCAAACACGCTTTTATATATTCCATTACGCTGAGCCACTACATATAACGCGCTAGTATCCCAAACTATCCGGTTAATTCGATCGGTATAATTTTCCAACAAACGCCAAGTACTCCCCGCATCAGTGCTCAAAATCACCGAACCTTTACCAGTCCCAATAACTACTTCATTGGGATTAGCGGGATTTATCGCCACGGCTCGTACCGGATTGCGTTCGCCGGCATCGCTGTAAACTTCTGTCCATGAACGCGCGCCATCGCGAGTCGCAAACAAACGACCTCTTTCGGACAAATACGCCGCTGCATACATCACTTGGCTATCATACGGATGAATCGCAAAATCGTACAATGCTACTGCAGACAATTCTTCTACCCAACTCTCACCTGCGTCATCGGATGAATATAAACCGCTATCAAAACTAGAAGCAAAAATTTTATCACCCGCAACATTAAACCGCATTTGCGAAATGCTTCGTTGTAATAAAGTTTTTTCTGTGCCAGCTATTTGATTTGCAAACTGCCAATCCACGCCACCATTCGCAGTTTTAACAATTCCAACTCTAGCATCCTGACCAAAGGCGCACGATACTCCCAACAGTGAAATTGCTAAAACTGCACATAATATTTTTTTCATACTTTGCTTTGGATAAATAATTCTTGAAGCACTAATTTGGTATTAAAATTATAAGATAGCTCGGTATGAGCAGTTTGTACGGCTCGTAAGATTCGTGCCACTTGCCGTTGATTTGGTTCGACTAGTAAATTCTGTTGCAATAAATTTGCCCAGAGCTGCATCACTAATTGCAGCTCCCGGGCTTCTAAATCGGAAAGTTGACTTAATAATACCAAGCCTGCGCCAACCGACTGCGCATCTTGTAATTGCTTTAAAATCTTTTCCAGTTTTTGGGCCAACGGTTCGTTTTGTGTTAAATCTCTGGCAAGTTCTGGATAACCACGCACTGCAGTTACCAACATCGCCGATAAACCAACCGCATCTGTCTCATTCCAAGATGGAAAACAACGCACTGGCACCACACGTGACATTATAGTTGGCAAAGTTCCACCCTTGTCCGAAATTAACAAAAACAAACTGCTCGGCGCTGGTTCTTCCAAAGTTTTTAATAAAATATTTAAACTGCTTGTTTGAGCAAGATGAAAATTGCGGAGTAAAAAAATTTTCTTACTATTACCGGCTGCAGTTAAAGCCGAAAAGGCAATGAGCTGACGCAGTTCGCCAACAGAGTTAGTGGTAGCAAAATCAAACTCATATTGTTCGGGGGCACTATTGGTGCTTTGATGAATCTTGGCCGCAAACTCCTTGGCAAATTTATACTTCCCAATACCACTCGGTCCTAGAAATAAAAACGCATGAGGCAGGGCCAGACCAGGTTTTGCTTGCAAAAAACTTGTCAAAATAGCCTTGGCGCCAAACTGACCAGGGGTATGCCAAAGTAAATTTTTTTTCGATTTTGCTGTATTTTTCACTCTTAAATTATACCATAATAAAAAGTTACCCACACACCAGTATACGATGTGTGGGCAATACCTCGTCTGAACCTAAATATCAGACGCCTATTTGCGAGTAGTGAATCTTTTTGGTCCTAATACTCTAAAAAACGTCCGTCTATCAGTAGTCCTTCAAATCTGATAAGAATAACTTATTGAACAACAATTCGACCAAAGGCAGTTGGTGTGATGTGATCATGAAATCCCCATGAGCCAGTCTTAGTGAACTTAAACTGATAAAGTCCTCCCGGCGCAATCTCTTGCTTTGCATCAAACTCTGGATAATCGGTGTGTTGGGGATGCGGGGCAGATGCAGGCTAAAAATTCTTATTACTGTTATTTTTAAATACTACAATATCGCCATTCTTAATAGTGATATTTGCTGGCGAAAATGCTGTGCCACTAAAACTAATTTCGTGGACCGCGACATCTGGCGCCATAATGTCATCTTCGCCGCTAAACCGGCCGCTTGAGCCGTTATCTGGTGGTAGCGCACCTGGTTCGCTATCAATTGGTAACAATTCGGTGCCATTACTCGTTTCTAGCTCTTGATCTTGCCGATTAAGCGAGTCATTGTCAGCTTGCTCGCTATCGCGATTCGATTGCGCGAAAATAATTCCACCGACAATTAATAAAACAATTAAAGCAATAATGCTATACAAAGCTTGTTTACTCATAAATTCTCCTGGTTACTTATCTTAAAATATATTGTATCATATGAGTATATGAATAAGTCGAAATTGATTGTAGTTGTAGGACCAACTGCAAGTGGTAAAAGTGAATTAGCCATTAAACTAGCCAAAAAGTTCGATGGGGAAATTATCTCGGCCGACAGCAGACAGATTTATCGTGGTCTAGATATTGGCAGTGGAAAAGTTAAGGGTAAATGGCAAAAACTGAACGGTAAAACTGCTTATGTTTACAAAAATATTCCCCACTATCTAATCGACGAAGTAAATCCGAAAACTCAATTCTCTGTTGAAAAGTTTCAAAGACGAGCGCAAAAACTAATTGACGATATCTTGAAACGGAACAAGCTGCCAATTATCTGCGGCGGTACGATGCACTGGGTAGATGCGATTATTTTTGAACAAAGCCTTCCAAAGGTAAAACCGAATTCAAAATTACGTTCGCAATTAAGTCACCTGACTCCTTCAGAAATGTTTACTATGCTCAAACGGTTAGATTCGGAAAGAGCAAAAACCATTGATGCAAAAAATCCGCGTCGCCTCATTCGAGCTTTAGAAATAATTAAGGCAACCGGGAAGCCTGTTCCCAAGCAAACCCAAACTTCAAAATATGGCACACTCTGGATTGGTGTCAAACCAAACAATGTTGCATTAGATTCTAAAATCAAAAAACGCTTACGCGATCGTTTAAAACACGGCATGATTGAAGAGGTGGTATCACTACACAAACAAGGGTTGTCGTGGAAGCAACTAGAAAGTTTTGGTTTAGAATACAAATACTGCGCTTTGTTTTTGCAAAACAAACTCACTCGTGAAGAACTAGAAGAGCAACTCTTTCATGCCATCCGCCAATACGCCAAACGTCAAATGACTTGGTGGAAACGCAACGCCGATATTCAGTGGATTAAAATCGAAACCGAAGCTATGAATCTTGCACGCAGAGCTCTCGAGTAAACACAAATCTATCCGTACACCAATCTTATCAATGTTGGAGCATGTTAAAGAAGTTGGTATTTTAAAATGTGTTGTAGCCAAGCATCACCCAGTAATAGTGGCCTTGCCAAAACTCTCCTAATCTGATAGAATAAATTTTCGCATCCAGCGAAAATACAATTCAAAGGAGATGAATATGTCAATTACCACAACTGCTACAGCTACTCAGATGATTGGCCCAACCAATTTTACATTCGACATTGCACCTTACATAATGATTATCGTAGAGTCGAATGAAGGAATATATCGAGTAATGCCAACACCGAAAAGGCTGTTCATTATCACCCCTCTAAAAATCCCAATGAGAGAAATCACCGAGGGAGAACTCTCGTTCCGATATGAATCCATGCTTTACCCAGCTATCAAGGCTGGGCTAAACTTAAAGGATACTATAAAAGAAGTGCCTTCGGTATTAAGAGAATCTATCGAGAGAGTGGCGCGAACTATTGCGCCAGATGTCCTTGCAAAGCCGGACATAAAAAGTCCGTATACCGAAGAAATAAATGTTTCGCACGCCAACATTGAATACACTGTGAAATTAAAAATCTGGCGAATTTAACCAGATTTCGGCCAAATAAGTAGCCAGCTTTACAGCTGGCTTTTTTATTGCAATTTTTATTGCAATTTCTTTTTTAGCAGTTCATTCACCACTTGGGGATTGGGTTTGCCGGCCATCTCTTTCATCACTGTACCCACCAGAGAACCAAATGCTTTCTGATTCCCTGCTTTAAAATCCGCTACGGCTTTTTCATTTTCTGATAAAACTTTATCTACAATAGCTTCAATCGCGCCTTCGTCGCTAACTTGCGCCAGGCCCAACTCCTCGACAATATGATCTGGCTCGCCGCCAGTTTCATACATTTTCTTAAAGACTTGTTTGGCAGCGCTGCCGGAAATCTTGCCGTCATCAATCATCTTCATTAGCTCGGCCATATTTTCGGCAGACACTTTGGATTCTTGCGGGTGCTTCAGTTCGGCATTAAGCAGTGCCGAAAAATCTTGAATACACCAGTTAGCCGATTGCTTGACCAGCTTTGCACGGTCGCCTGCGCCGTCGGTTTCTATCCACGCATCAATTTCGCTGATCACATTTTCGAAATATTCGTTTAACTCTTTCCAGTTAAGTAAAGTTTCGATGGTGGCGTCTTCCAAACCGAATTCCTGTTTAAAGCGCACGCGCTTTTGACTTGGCAGCTCCGGCATGTCGCCACGCAAATCTTGTAAATATTCTTCGATGAAATGCATCGGCGCTAAATCCGGCTCCGGAAAATAACGATAATCGTTGGCTTCTTCTTTACTGCGCTGCTCCACGGTCTTATTAGTTTTTTCATTCCATCCCATAGTTACCTGCTTGGGCATTTCGCCTGCTTTGAGCATTTCGATGTGGCGCGGAATCTCATAATTGATGGCGGCTTCGGCAAACCGAAAGCTGTTGATGTTCTTCACTTCCACTTTATACTTAGGCAAAGTTTCTTCGCCAGGTTTACGTACCGAAATATTTGGCTCACAACGCATCGTGCCTTTTTCCATATCGGCAGAACTGGCGCCAACATAGCGAACAATACGCTGCAACTCTTGTAAAAAGATTCGCGCTTCTTCGGCGGTTTCGATATCTGGTTCGGTAACAATTTCTAAGAGTGGTGCGCCGGCGCGGTTATAATCTACCAACGAGTAAGGCAAACCTTCTGGGTGAGTATTTTTTCCTGCGTCTTCTTCTAAGTGAGCGCGAGTAATACGAATGCGTTTAGTGTACGCTTCACGCTCTCCGTTCGCGGGAATCAAAATCTCCACCCAACCATTTTGCGCAATTGGTTCATCGTACTGCGAAATCTGGTAGCCCTTTGGTAAGTCTGGATAAAAATAATGCTTGCGATCGAACTTGGAGTACTCTGGAATTTCACAATTCAGCGCCAAACCAACCATCACCCCAAGTCGAACTGCTTCCTTATTGGTAACAGGTAAAGTTCCCGGCTCGCCAGTGACCACTTCATCTATGTTGGTGTTCGGCTGTTTTTCGTCTGGGTTATTTGGCGCGCTCGAAAACATCTTGCTCTTGGTAGCAAGCTGAACGTGGATCTCAAGTCCGATTACTGGTTTGTAGCCGTTTAAGTCTTTCATATCTTATGTTATTGTTAGCCCGCCAAGGCGGGTGTGGCGATCTAAGGATTATTTTCTTGCTAGAATTGCAAAGCTGTCGAAATATTTTTGCAGAGCCAAATCTGGTGAAGCTGTGCCCTTAAATGATTCAGTCACTTGCTCGTACATTATGGACAGCTCTTTTTGCTGAGCCTGGCTCCATCGGGAATCTTGCCTGGTTAACTCACACAATTCCAAAGTCCTCTGCACTGCACTTTTAAAACGGTCGTTGTTTTGCCCTTTTGACTTGCAAGCCCGATAATACTCACTGCCGATGTTACCCAACTGCTCTGCCAAGCTAAGCTCGAACCACCGACCAGCCGCTAAATTTTTGTGTATCACATCAGTCATGCTTAATAAGTTTGGTTACTATTTCTAAAATTCTCTTTTGTAATACTATGTCTTCCACGCCGCGAGTGCGATTATTTTGGTTAGGACGAATGTTTATCATAGAATCAAATTCTAACATATCGGGCAAGGCTTGGTCGGGATACAAGTTAATTCCCCACAAATTTGTTTGCTCCGAACCCTATTCTAATAATACCGCTTCTATGTCAGCGTGCAATTCCCCGCCCAATCCTAAAATCTTTTTTTCGACATCCACTACACCTTTTACAAAATCGCCAAAAGTCACTTCGGCAAGTTGCTTCACAATATCGAGCGCAACCGGCTCGCGAAAAATTTTGATTTCTTGGTTCATCACTTTAAGACTTCTGCTTGTGCCAATCAGTTGCTTGCTGAAAAGCATAACCAACATTAAATACCTTTTGTTCGCCCCATTGCGGGCCGATAATTTGTAAACCAACTGGAAGATTATCCGAAAAACCACATGGAATAGATAAGCCTGGTGTGCCAGCGAGTGAACCTGGAATATTTAACTGGTCGGCGATGTAGCCGAATAAGGGGTCGTCAGCAGCTTTGCCAAGTGGTAACGCAACGTTCGGTGAGGCTGGCGCAACCAACACGTCTACCTGTTTAAAAACCTCTTCGAACTCATTCATTATTAAACGACGCACGCGCTGAGCTTTCTTGTAATATGCATCGTAATACCCCGCGCTCAACACATATGTACCGATCATGATGCGGCGCTTGGCTTCGTCACCGAAACCCATCGCGCGACTCTTGGCGTATACTTCAAATAAATCTTTACCTTCTTTAGTGGAATGTCCATAGCGGATGCCGTCGTAGCGCGCCAAGTTAGAAGAAACTTCACTTGGGCAAACAATTGCGTAAACTAGCGAACCGTATTTTGTATTTGGTAAACTAACATCCACAATTTCTGCGCCAAGACCGCGCAGTACTTCGATGGCTTCCATTACGCGCGCACGAACCCCCTCTTCCATACCTTCAACAAAATATTCTTTCGGCACGCCGATTTTTGTACCAGAAATATCAGCATTAAGTAATTGTGAATATGCCGGTACCTCATGATGACCTGTGGTAGAATCTTTTTCGTCACGACCAGAAATGCTCTCTGCAATCATGGCTAAATCTTTTACGTTGCCAGCCATGGCGCCCATAGAATCCAAAGAAGAAGCCATGGCCGCAACACCATATCGGCTAACTCTGCCATAAGTCGGCTTCCAGCCAGAGACGCCAGTTAAGGAAGCAGGTTGGCGAATACTGCCGCCGGTTTCAGTTGCCAGCGCCCAAGGAGCGAGTCCTGCTGCAACCGCAGCCGCACTACCCGAAGACGAACCACCCGGCATACGCGTGGTATCCCAAGGATTTTTCGTCGCACCATAAGCCGAAGTTTCGCCGCTACTACCATGTGCAAACTGATCCATATTGGCTTTGCCAAGCAAGACTGCTTTTTGTTCTTTGAGCTTAGCAATCACCGTCGCATCGTATGGCGGAATATAGTTATCTAAAATTTTAGAAGCGGCCGTGGTGCGAATGCCTTTGGTCAAAAACAAATCTTTAGCCGCAAACGGAATCCCGCAAAGCAGCGGATTACTTCCAGGAGTGGCGATAAAATCATCAGCAATTATTGCTTGCGCCAGAGCTTCTTCTTCTGTGACTGTGATAAACGCATTTAACTCTGGATTCCGATCTTTGATTTTCGCCAAAAAATACTTCGTCAGTTCTACCGACGAAACTTCCTTGTTGTCTAATTTTTCCCGCAGTTCTGATAACTGCATTAATTCATACTTCATGGTAATTTACAGTAGTCTTGCTTGCGCCAGATACTCAATCTGTACAAAATAAATCCGATTGCAAAAGAGATACTATTACTAATAAAATGATTAACTAAAAAATAATTCTCCCTCGCTGCAGCAAAAGTTAATACGCTAAAAAATCCGCCAAGTAAAATTGTAGTCAGCCAATACATCACTGCCGACTGAAACTTACTTGTCCAGTGACCGCTATAACCCCTAAGCCTTTGAAGGGCTTCTACGCTCATCCAAATAAACCCAGCAGAAAATACAGATACCAGCAAGAAGGCCTGAAGGCTACCCATGTTACAAAATTGACTTTACTTTATAATACCTATCTTTACGTTCTGGCGCGTTAGCTAGAATATCTTCCTGATACTCGATTAGTTCGGGTTTATCTTCGCGGTGGATATTTTCTAGGCCGGTCACCGATGCGACAATTTCGAGACCTTCGGTCTCAACAGCCTTAAGCTCATCAACATAATCCAAAATCGAAGACAGCTCTGCCTGATACTTTTCAACTTCGCCATCTCTAAGCTCGATACGAGATAATACTGCGATTTTTTTAATTTCTTCTGGAGTTAACATACGCTTATTATAAAGAGATTTAGACAAAAAGAAAAGCGCCGTAATAAACGGCGCAACCGATAAAACCCAGTAAATGCTACTTACATGCCCCAAATGAACGATGAATCTCATCATTGTAAATCCGGTCGAGCTCTTCGGGATCAAGCCGATGCTTGCAAGTCACAATCTCATCGATGTCTGCTTCGGTAAGGCCCTCCACTACAATGAATGCTTTGGAAGAATTTTGTGTTGACCTAGTCGTTGCCACCATGTCTATTCCTGCATCCCTCACGAACGATGAACCACCTTTTTCTCTTCTTCCTCTACTCATTTGTTGTCCTCCTCGCTATTTTTTTCTAGTATAATCCCTGAAGGTTGCTGCTTGACATTTCTTGAGTTTAGCAACCCGTCTAAAGTTACCGCGTTATGCTGCAGCTTTGCCAACGTTTCTTCTGAGTTAGTTGGACTGCTCTCCCGCTGATACGCCTCTTTGATGTAACCGATTCCGCAATCGTGTCCTTCCATTTTCATCCTCCTTTTTTCGACAATTTATTTTCGTCGACCAACAATTCGCTTTCGAATCATAGCAGCTCGAGCTGCTGCACGTCTTGTTAGATGCTCGGCTCGACTCTCTGGCTCAACTTCTCTGCTGGTCTCGTGATTGATAGACCGTTCTGCTTCTTGCTTTGGTTCACTCATAAATCCTCCTCTGTTTTGGGTTAAAAACAAAAACTCGCTATTTGGCCACAGCCAGATAGCGAGTTAATTCCTAAAGAAACTATGCTCTAACTCTGGCAGGCGCAAAGACAAAGAACGCAAAAGCGAAACAAGTCGCCTTCATAGTCTTTGTGCAAATTGCGTGCCAAGTAAGATTCATATGGAAGAATTGTAAAGCACAAAAAAATTCATGTCAACTATACTATCCACAAGTAAATGAAAGTTTGCTATAATGAATTAAATCATTAATGAAAAAACATATGTGGATTTTTATTATCATCATACTTGGTATCGGGCTTATTATCGCCGGTATTTACAACTCACTTATTCGTTCGCGCAATCGCGTAGACGAAGCTTGGGCCGATATCGAAGTGCAACTAAAACGACGCTACGACTTAATCCCAAATTTGGTTAACACAGTGAAGGGTTATGCTGCGCAAGAATCTGGCGTTTTAGAACGCGTTACCGAAGCGCGTACTCGGGCCATGGGTGCGCAAACCATGCAAGAGCATCAACAAGATGAAAACATGTTGTCGAATACTTTAAAAAGCTTATTCGCGGTTGCCGAAAATTACCCGGACCTAAAATCTAATCAAAACTTTTTGCAATTGCAAAATGACCTAACAGACACTGAAAATAAAATTCAGGCGGCACGGCGCTTTTACAACGGCAATGTGCGCGACTTTAACACTAAAGTCGAAGTCTTTCCTACCAATTTGTTTGCGCAAGCTCTTGGCTTTACCAAGCGTGCCTTCTTCGATATAGATGATAAAGGCCCAGAAAGCCAGCCTGTTGAAGTAAAATTCTAACACCATGCATCACAACCGCTTATTATATCTTGCAATACTGGTTGCGGTGGTGCTCGGAATGCTATTTTACATCAATAACCATACTGAAACTCGTGAACAAGAAGGCAGAACAAATAACAATGAGCAACTAGATACTAATTCGAGGTCGGATGTACCTAGTTACGAGCAAGAGCTCTCAGATGGGCAATTTCAGACCACTGGCCAGTTTTGGATGTATGCGATTGGAATCGCACCAGATACACTCTGTTTTGCTCCTGATGCAGGAGATCAATTCTATTGCTTTGAAAATCAAGCAGAGGCCAAGCTCATGCTCAACACTAACAGTGCCGGTAAATTAGACGGAGATACTTGTGAACAAATTTCAGGCAAAGCTTCTATAGTTTACTCTAGCTTCAAAGAAGGTTATTACAATACCGGGGGTGGCTCAATCAGGCTGGAAAAAGTAAGCAGAATTATTGAACCTGCACGCTGTACTAAATTACAATAGATATGTTAACTTACACAGAAATTAACAAAAACAAAACCTATTCGGTTTTGCTCATCTTCGTGTTTCTGCTCGTCATCATCGGGCTGGGTTTTGTGTTTGCGCAAGCTTATGGTGCGCCAGAAATTTTATTCTTTGCCGTAATCTTTAGTTCGATCTCGGCATTTATTTCGTACTTCTACTCCGACAAAATTACATTGTCTATGTCTGGAGCCAAACAAATTGATTTAAAATCAAATCCCGAACTGTACCAAATTGTTGAAAATTTAAGTATTACAGCTGGCTTACCAATGCCACGCGTCTATATTATGCACGATACGGCTCTAAACGCATTTGCTACAGGTCGCAATCCAGAGCACGCCGTAGTGGCCGTTACGACTGGTTTGCTCGAAAAATTAAACCGCACCGAATTAGAAGGGGTGCTAGCACACGAACTCTCACACATTGGTAATTACGATATTCGATTTATGACTTTGGTGGTAGTATTAGTCGGCATCATAACTTTACTCGCCGATTGGATGCTACGCATGTCGTTTTTCGGCGGCCGACGTAGTAATAATAACGGCGGCGCAATCTTCTTGATTATTGGAATTGCCTTGGCGATACTTTCGCCAATAATTGCTATGCTCATCAAACTCGCTGTTAGCAGGCGCAGGGAATTTCTGGCCGACGCATCTGGCGCACTCCTTACCCGCTACCCAGAAGGGCTGGCCTCGGCGCTTGAAAAAATCGCTGCCGACCATCAACCTCTAGAGAGAGCCAATAAAGCCACTGCTCATTTATTTATTTCTAACCCACTTAAAGATCATAAAGGCGACTCCCAAAGTTGGTTTGCTGGTCTATTTAATACCCACCCACCAATTGAAGAACGCATTAAACGCCTGCGTGGCATGGATAAGTAAATATGGAAAAGTTTCGCCCTAAATTTCAACCAGAGCTATACATTCCCGAGCAATGGTATTTTAACGATGAGTTCCTATCCGAAATTTATCAAAAAATTAAGCAAAGAGAATTATAGAGCAAGCTATCGAGCATCTCTATTATGATGTTTCAGATGAACTACAAAGAGTATATTCTCAAAATTCGCAACCAACCAGGGAACAACAAGAAAAATTAACTATACTCAATAATGTAGCTCGTGAATTATTCCAGCATGTTAATCCAAAACACGAATCAACGTCGATCGACTCCACTGATGGTATCATCTACACAGACGACGATACGGTTCATTAAACGCACCTTGGGGTGCGTTTTATTTTACCAGTTTAATAACCACATCCATTCCAAAGCCACGCGCCAGTAACCGTTTCATTATTTTTTGCTTTCCTTCATAACTCAAAGAGCCTAATTCGACCTCTTTATATTGCCGTTCTAAATATCGCTGCGCGATTGCAATTTCATCGGTTATAGTTACATGCTGGTTCAAACTTTCTTCAATTAGCTCTTTGGGTAACTGTTTTTCATACATCTTTTTCTTCATCATAAACCGGCCCCAAGTTTTGTAATTCTTCATGCTATTTATAAAAACCTCGGCATAATTTTTATCATCTAGATATTTTTCCTGCAACAAATTGTTAATAACTTCGTTTATCACCGCAGGAATATAACCACGACGAGTCATTTTCTCTTTCACTTCACTGGTTGTTCGCATGCTTAAATTAAGCAAAAACAAGGCATATTGGAAGCCGTGGTCGTAATCAGTCGGGTCTTTTAGCGCTCTTGCTTTCTTAAACATCGAATATAATTGAAATTAATTAAGAAAAACGGGGGCCGTGTTACAATTATAATAGATATGAGTAGGTATATATAGAGTTGACATAGAAATTTATTTCCGATATAAAATAATTAGCAGTCTTATATCGAGAGTGCTAAAAATTGCCTTGCCCAAACTAGCAAACCCTCCGCTTGGACCGTCTCAAAAACATCTAAATCTTACTTAAACAATGAATAATTTTGCCTTTATATTAGAGCGCCTGTCGAGTCGAGCAAAAAATGCTTTAATCGCCGCGCAAATGGTATCCGAAGAACTCCACCACGATCATATCGGGACGGAGCATTTATTGTTTGGGGTGGTCGCCGAAAAATCTAGTTTTGCCGGAGAGATTCTTACTAAAGCCAAAATTACACCAGATGTTGTTAAAGCCGAACTGGCGCTAGTAAATCAAAACAACGAAGTCGCGATTTGGAAGCCAATTCTGTCTGCGAATCTCAAAGCCGCCATCGAAAAATCTGCCATTATTGCTAGTCAATATGGCTATCAATTTATTGGCACAGAGCACTTTCTCTACGGTTTAATTACTACCGAACACAATAAAGCTAGGGTTATTCTTTCTAAACTCGGAGTTGATATTGGCGAGCTCGAACACAACTTAGTAACTGTATTCGAGAATATTTCAAAGTTTCCCGATATGCCAGGTGAACAAGGCATTACTCCATCCCCCGACAATCATACTCACAACGCTCCACATCCAAGTACGCAAAAAGGTAACGCTTTGGATTATTTTACAACCGATCTTACAAAAAAAGCTGTGCAAGGCAACATCGACCCAGTTATAGGTCGTAAAAAAGAAATTGAACGCTTGGTAAGCATCCTGGGTCGTCGCACCAAAAACAACCCAGTTCTTATCGGCGAAGCTGGGGTGGGTAAAACTGCCATTGTCGAAGGATTAGCTTTGGCAATCGCTAACCGCGAAGTTCCAGATACTCTGCTCGATAAAAAAATCCTGTCATTAGACTTAGCTTTAGTAGTAGCTGGAAGCATGTTCCGAGGCGAATTCGAAAATCGTCTAAAACAAATCATCGATGAAGTAAAAGCGAACCCAAACCTAATCTTATTTATCGACGAACTTCACACTATGGTTGGTGCAGGGGCTACCACTGGCAGCTTAGACGCGGCCAATATTCTTAAACCAGCCTTAGCTCGCGGCGAATTGCGCACCGTTGGCGCCACCACCTTGGCCGAATATAAAAAACATATCGAACACGATGCTGCCCTCGAACGTCGTTTCCAGCCAATTCTGGTAGAAGAGCCTAGCAAAGAGGAGTCTGTAGCGATCTTAAAAGGCATCCGTCCTAATTACGAAAAACACCATAACGTCCAAATTACCGACGAAGCAATTCAAGCTGCGGTAGATTTATCCGACCGCTACATTCAAGATCATTTTTTGCCCGATAAGGCAGTCGATTTAATAGATGAAACCGCAGCGTTCCTGCGC
>DAOLDG010000001.1:0-23788 GCA_035327465.1 Candidatus Doudnaibacteriota bacterium | reverse complement strand
GGCTTGCTCAAGAATTTTTATGTTTATTTAATCAATATCGCGCCCAAGCTGGTCTCGGGCCAATTAGTTTTAACTACTCTCTAACCCAAGTGGCCCTGGGGCATTCTAATTGGATGAATCAAACAGGATCGTTTTCCCATGAAGGTATAAATGGCTCTCGACTCAATGACAGATGTACAGCCGCAGGTACTACGTGTCGAGCAGAAAATCTAGCTCATAACCTGCTTGATGCGCAAAAATTGCTAAACAGTTGGGTTGCAAACCCTAGCCATAATCGCAACTTATTAGGCCCCTACTCCATTGCTGGCTTTGGTCAAGCAGGAAGTTATGTGACATTACTTCTTAATTAGGTTAAAATACTACTATGAAATATGCACTCGAACATTACTATGGTGATATCGTTCGCTACTTATTCCTTTCTGCCGGTCTATTAATGTTGCTTACTTTACCTTTATTCCAAGAAGTTATTAGACTGCCGATTATTCTCTCGGTATTGGCAATCGCAATATTAGGGATTGCAGCTGGGCTAACCAATCCAAAACAAAAAAACAGTGCGATAGCTAATTTTATTATCGCAATGGTTGGATTTATTATCTTTGCGTATAGCGCTGTAAATGCCCATCAAGCCAATCTAGGCAATGATAAATTCTTGCTCACCAATGTCTTGCTTGCAGTAATCTTCTTATTCGCATTATACTTTTCCATGAAAACACTGCGAGCACAAATGCTTAGCTCTACCTACTAATCCAAACAAGAAACCGCCTTCGGAATAAATTCGAAGGCGGTTTTTATTTAGGAAGCTAGCGGTTGAGTGCAATTCGCGCAACGTTTCGCCGCGATAGGCACCTTACTTAGACACTCACTACAATCTTTAGAGGTCGGGGCAGGAGGTTTTGTAAACCTGCTAGTTAATTTATTCATTGGCAAAACTATGAAAAAGTATATCGCTACAGCCATTAATAAAAACGAAATAGCGGCATTTAGTAAATTTCCATAAGTGATAGTGCTCCCATTAAGAGTAAAGGCTAATTCCGAAAAATCTGGTAATTTAGCAATTGCCGAAATCAGTGGAGTGATTAAATCTTTCACTAACGAATTTACCACTGCGCCGAATGCCGCACCTATTACCACACCAACCGCCAAATCAATCGCGTTGCCGCGCATAATAAACTCTCTAAAACCTTTAAGCATATATATATATAATTAATTATCTCTATCTTACCTAAAATTAAAACCGCCGGCAACTGCCGGCGGTTTAGTAAGTAATCCAATTAAGGTAAATACCCCATGGTCCCTTCGAACCGGTAACCACTACTTACCGCTGCATCTCGTTCTGCAGTCGAAGTGGTATAAAAGTGGTCTGCAATATTCGGGCTATACAACCGATAGAGTTGTGTTACTTGCTGGCTTGGTGCGGTAGCGATGTAACCCATAATACCTTCGCGAGCGTAACCAGAATTTCGAGCTTCTTCATCGCTGGTGGTATAAAAGTGATTAGTCCAACGAGAACTCCATAAGCGATAAACCGCGGTGCGATTTGCTCCAGGGACGCTGTATACATGACCAGCGATTCCCTCCGAGATATAACCACGTTGCAAAGCTGTATCGCGTTCGAAGATGTCGGTGGTGTAGAAATGGTCGGTAATCGCCGAACTCCATAAGCGATAAATTGGAATGATTTCACTGCCTGGTCGAGGCACACCACAGAAATAACCAACTACACCTTGCTGAACAAATCCAATCTGTAAGACTGCGTCACGCTCCACAGTAGAGGTTGTCATCATGTAGTGCCTAGCGCTGTGGTTATACATACGGTACATTACACTCGAACCAGATACCTGATTAGGATACACGTAGCCAACTATACCATCTAAACGGTAACCAAAGGTCTGCGCACCAGCTAAGTCGGTGGAGTAATAGTGATCTTTAAGTTCAACGTTGTATGATTGGTATAAAGGTACAGTGCCAGCGACTTGCGATTTGTAAATATAAGCTGTGATTCCTTCTCCAACAAACCCTGCTGGTATATTTGGTGTGGTAGCATAATAATGGTCATTATCTCTACTGCTATAAAATCTATACAAGGCCGTAAGTTCTTGAGAAGAATTCTCTACACAATTTTGTGCGGTTGGAGTCGTGCCTCCACCACCAGTAGGTGTAGATGTTACTTGTAAAGTATAGACTCGACTCGCGGTTCTAAACATACTATCTTCTACAAAGATACTAATTGAGTACGTACCTACAGAAGTGAAAGTACCAGATAATTGACCTTGGTTATTAATACTAATGTTAGCTGTTGGGTTAATCCCTGTAATTTTATAACTATATGGTTGAGTCCCTCCCGATACGCCAATTTGAGCACTATATGGCACATTCACTACGCCATTGGGCAAAACACCAGTCCCAGTCAAAATCATTGTTCCGCCAGTGTCATCGCAAGTCATTGCTGGCCCAATTGATGATTGTATATCTATTGTATTAGCGATGTGAACATTTGCAAAATCATAACCTAAACAATGAAATACGTCACTAGTAGGGAAAGGTCGTAAAGTGTTGCCTCGCTCGACATAAAAAACTGAAGACAGTGGGTGGCCTGGCACACCGCTTAGCAAGCTACCAACTGGATTTGCAGCGGTAGCTGGTGGGTTACAAAATAGTGGTGAGCCAATCGGCATCGCATCTTGCGCTTGTGTACCCACAGACACGGAAACTGGATCATCTCCTAAACAAGCAATGACTTCGTGAGCAGGATATGGTAAAGGCCGTTTTACACTTCCTTCAATTCTATAAACTGCCATTGGATTCCGCGGAAAATATATGTAACTCCCAGTGGGGTTAGCGGTTCCGGTACCTGTAGCACTAATCTCGACAGTAGTTTGTGCTGTCCAAGTGTCGTCTATTGTTAAGACTAAGCGGTTCAGACCGCCGAGAAATGCTGTATTAATAGATTGTGGTACAGACCACGAGTAAGTACCACGGTCAACTACACTATCCACAATCACAATTGTCTCTTCGCTACAGGCAAAACTAGCATTAACACAGCTAGGTGACTGTAATTGGATACTAGCTTTCGAACCTTTGAACCCATCCCAAGTAATATCAACTTTACTGCCGGTCTGCCAAACTGTTTTTGGTTCGGGATTTAAAATTGAGAGATCTGGATGTGGGCAAGGAGCCGCTAAACAGTTAACTGTCACGTCTGTGGCAGTAATAGGCGGCTCGTCTGTAGGTAAAAGCGCCGGGTCTTCAACTTTTACCCAATCTGCACCAGAGAACAAACTAGTAATTCTAAAACCAAACATCTTTTCGGCAGCTGGAGTAGATAGAAATACCAATGTTCCACCTAATATCAATAACAAAACTAATAATAATCTTAGTTTTTTGTCTGGGCCTTGCTGATTTTGGCTAGGCTGTGGCACATGCATGCCATTATTAAAATTGTTCATTTTATTATTTAATTGTATTTTTATTTTTATTTCTAGCAAACGATTTTAGTTTGCTGGAGTGATATTACATATATCATACCATACTTTATAATATTTTGCAAGTATAATTCTGGTCAGGGTTCGATTTTTTTGACACAATAAGTTTATGAACCTATCACGATTTGGTTGGCAGTATTACCTGTCGCAAACAAAGCAATCCCCACCTAACAAGCTTGTAGCTCGAATTACTGCCGAGCATAAAACTAGTTGGGTAATGACAAGCGAATCTGGAGAACTAATCGGTATTGTAATGAATTCTTTCCGCCAAGCTCTATCGCCGGAAAAGCTTCCTAAAATTGGTGATTTTGTTTGTTACGAACCACTTGCTAGTGAAGCTAAAGGAAAAATCATTAAGGTTTTGCCCCGCTACTCACAACTTACTCGTCGGTTAACAGAGCAGCGCAATAAATTGCAAGTGATAGCTAGTAATGTAGACACCATGTTTATTGTCACCGGGCTCGACCAAACCTTCAGTCTAGATCAGCTTCGTCGCTACCTGGCAATGTCTACGCAAGAGCATATTTCTTCAGTATTAGTAATCAACAAAACCGATCTTGGGTCAGGGGCACAGCAATTAGAAATCCAAGTGCGTGAACTTTTTCCAGATTTACCAATTGTACACACTAGCGCAGAAACCAAAATTGGTCTTTCAAAGTTAACTCATTATATGCAGCCAGCTCAAACCGTAATCTTCATCGGTAGTAGCGGCGCTGGTAAATCGAGTTTAATCAATGCGCTTCTTGCAGAGAATGTGCAGTCGACCAAAAGCGTCCGCAGTGATGGTAAAGGCCGTCACACCACTTCCCGTCGAGAAATGTTTCTACTCCCTTCGGGAACGATTGTTATCGATTCTCCAGGTATTCGAACTTTAGAAGTTGATGTTGAGGCGGACAACCTACCCGCCGATAGTCAACTCGCCAAACTGGCACAACAATGCCAGTTCCGCAATTGTGATCACATTAACTCGAAGGGTTGTAAACTAATCGAAGCGCTAGCTAATAACAAAATTACCCAATCTGCTTACCAGAACTATTTAAAGCTCATCCGTGATGCCGAACGCAGTCAATCACTCGCCCCCCATCAACGACAAAAGCTACGAATCAAACAAAAAGCCCAACACAAAGCTTTGCGACAAGCTTACCAAACCCGAAAACCGCCAAAAAAATGAAGCTAGTCATCATCATTGGAGTAACAATTTTAGTTGCACTTGGGGCTATCTGGTTTATCACTAAATCTCCTGCACAAAATCTAGAGTCAACCAATCGGTGGTTTAGTGTTAATGTATTATGCGAAGGTAAAAAAACTTGCCTGTACCGAGGCCGAGATATTGATATCAATATTATTCTCACAAATATATCAACCGAGCCAATTTCCATACCTGCTAAACTACTCGAGCAACGCGGCCCAAGCATTACGCTTATAAATTTAGACACTCAACAAAAACAAGTACTGCGTACCCAGCCCAGTGATCAAAATTTGCTTACCGATTTAATTAGATTAGAACCAGGGCAAACCACTCGTATTACTTGGGTTATTCCAGCAAGCGAACTAAGAACAGTTGGTGGTGAAGCAGTAAATATTCAAGCTTGGGTCAGCATACTTTCGCCAGTGCTAGTTGGAGGAGTTAGCAACGACTACACTGCCAGCTCGTCGATAGAGATTATTCACTAAACAATAAAAACCAGTTCAAAACTGGTTTTATTGTTTATGAACTTTTTTTTGATGCTTTGGACACCGACAAGCCCGGCCTAGGAATTCGTCAAAATATTCTTTGCCGTAATCATAAAACAGCTCTTCTCCTGTTTTAATGTTGCGCGTAGCGCGCAACTTAATCCGCTTCGCATATTGAATCGGTTCACAATTTGTGCGCACGCAAGAATGATTAATATAGCGAGCAATATTACGACGCGAACTACCATCAATAGTCCAAGTTTTTCCTAAGGCAAACAAATACTTCCCACCTTTTTTCTGCACCTGCTCTTCATTTAAAAGTGGGCCAACATACTCGATAATAAATACACCTTTTTTTATTGGTTTTGTTGTAAACAACCCTAATCCAGCCACGCTCCGCTTTACCACCAACTGGGCACGTAAGTCTTGAGTTTTTGACATACAAAGAGAAACAGCGGCTCGCGGAAGCGAGCCGCTGTGAAAATATAATTAATTAATTTCCGGAGAATCTTCTGGTTCGGTAGTAGGTTCAACAGAAAGATCGACTAATTGTTCCTCTTCTTCCTGATTTAATATTTCCTCGATCTTGTTGCGCAGTAATTCGTATTGATAATTAGGCATGCGCTCACCATTGATATATATGGTTGGTGTAGAGCTCACACCAATCGATTCACCATCTTTCACATCGGCGCTAATAATTTCATTATACTTACGTATACTAATAGACTGGCGGAATTGATCGATGTTAGCTACGCCTATTTGTTGAGCAAAATCTACAAAAATATCTATCGGGGAAGGATTACTAGCCCATTGTCCTTGATTTACAAACAACAAATCGTTCATTTCCCAATACTTTCCTTGCTCGCCGGCTGCTTCGGCTGCTTCGGCTGCTGGTCGGGCGTTAGGGTGAATACTATCGAGCGGAAAATTTTTGAAGATGAAATTGAAATCTGGATTATCTCCATACTCGGCAATAAGCCGTTTAAGTATAGGATGTGCGGCGGCACAAGCTGGGCACTGATAGTCGGCAAACTCTATCATCTGTACTTTGGCATCCAATGAACCAGTCATGTAATTATGTTCACGAACAATCGAATCGGTATCGACCGGCGCGCCTGGATCTAAGGGACGCGGGTTGGCAAAAATTGCCAACAACACACCAGCCAAAATTACCACTCCAGCAATTGCTATTAATATCTTTGCTTCTTTACTCATTTGTAGATTCTCCTTGATTAAGTTTAGTTGCTTTCCAATGAATGATTAATAAACCAATAATTGCCGTGAAGCCGAGCAGGGCAAGTAGAGGGATAGTCAAAAATCCTAACCACTCTATATATTTAGTGGTGCATGAAATCCCTGCCACACATGGGGCAGCTGCTTCTGGTAAAATATTATAATAAAGCAAGTTATGATAGACAGCTATCAACCAACCAGGAATTGCTAAAATAAACGCAGGAATCAATAAATTGCGATCCTTAGTATAAATAGCTGTACCAATTATTACCACCAATGGGTACATTGCTACTCTCTGATACCAACACAAAACACAAGGCGGGAAGCCAGCTAGCTCGCTAAAATACAAACTGCCAAGCATGGCTAACAAACTGCCAGTAAACGCCAGATACAAAGCGTTTTTGTTAAGAAAATTAAGCATAGGCAAATTATACCATACTAATCTTGGTAATTCAGCCAGTTGACCAAACTAAAGTTTCCTCTGCCAAACCAGTAGCGAGATAATCTCCGAACCAAAAAATCTTTACTGGAAAATGCTAAAATATATTTATGAACAAAACTGTGCAGAGAATTATTATTTATAGTTTATTAATAGTTAATTATCTAATCCTGCTGGGTTTCTGGTGGGTATATTCGGGTGATTTATTTTCTAGCCCTAGTCTAAGCGGACCACTCTTAGCACTTGGCCGAGTAGCTGGTCTTCTTGGAGCAATCCAAATTTTACTGCAATTAATTCTCATTGGTCGTGTAAAATGGGTTGAAACCGCGTTTGGTTTAGATAAACTCTCCCGCCTCCATCGCTGGAACGGCTATCTTATTCTCGGTTTAATTGTTGCGCATCCGATTCTCATTACTCAAGCTTACGCCATAATCAACAGTACTACTTATGCTGGACAATATATCGATTTCCTCAAGAATTGGGATACGCTGTTGCGCGCATTTGCTGGTTATATTATCTTACTTGCGACGATTGGCTTATCGATTACGATTATCCGCCGCCGGCTCAAATATGAAACTTGGTACTATGTGCACTTGCTCAATTACATTGCTATTGCTTTAATTTTTGGCCACCAACTTCGGTTCGGCACCGATGCCCAAGGTTGGTGGTTCCGCGGCTACTGGTATTTCGTGTATGGTTTTGCTTTTGGTAATTTAATTTGGTATCGGTTTCTACGTCCTTTGCTAAAATTTACCAAGCACGACTTTCATATTAGTCGAGTCGAGCCAGAAGATCCAAATGGCATCGCAACTTCGGTCTATATCACCGGTGATAAAATTCGTAATTTTAAAATCAAAGCTGGACAGTTTGCAATATTTCGATTTTTCCAACGTGGATTTTGGACTCAAGCCCATCCGTTTTCATTTTCGATGATTCCCAAAAATGGAGAACTGCGGCTAACTGCAAAAAAACTTGGCGACTACACCAACCTCATGCCACATCTTACCCCTGGGGTTGAGGTGCTCATCGATGGACCACATGGGCGCTTCACTGAAGAAGTAATTACCAAAGACAAGTTGCTATTTATTGCTGGTGGGATTGGCATCACCCCAATCCGTGCTCTCCTCGAATCGCTTGGGCCACAAGAAAAACACATAATTCTACTTTACGCCAACAAAAGTCCTGCCGAAAAAATCTTTGCGGAAGAGCTAGCCGAACTCTCTTATTTGCATGATATAAAAATCATCGACATCTACAGCGACGAGCGAATTGCTGGTGCGCAATTTGGCCGACTCGACCAAGCAATGCTACATCAACTTGTGCCAGACCTTACCGAACGCGATGTCTTTCTTTGCGGCCCGCCGCCGATGATGGATGCCCTTAAAAAGGCTCTAAAAAACCTCGGCCTACCAAAAAAACAGTTCCACTGGGAACGGTTTGCTTTATAGTTTAGATTTAGTTTTTTCTTTACCTAAACAAGAGTCGGTTGCTCCGGCTCTTCATTTTTTCTTTACAATATTTTTAAATAATCTTGTCCACTGCTTATCCACAAATTCCCCTTGACTAAGCTAAATAATATTTTTTACAATTAATTCTTAAACCAAAATCAAACTATAATTAGCCGCGAAGGTTTAAGCACGGCTTCCTGGAATTTTATGCGCGTGCTTCTCATTTCAAATGATGATCACTTCACCAATAAGTTGCGTATTGCTTTACAGCAACTAAATTATGCGGTCGATTTGGCAAACCACTCCAACCAAAATGAATTTTGGTCTAAAGCCACCAAGTACGATTTAATTATCATCGAGCATATTTCAACCGAGCACATTATTAAGCTCTGTCAAGAATTTAGAAATATTGGAAGAAACATGCCCTTGCTGGCCATCATCGAATCCTTAACCAGTCAAGAAGCAATAGAATTATTTAACTGTGGCATAGACGATTACACAAGCAAGTTTAGCCACTGTTCGGAAATTGGGTTACGCGTACGAGCGCTGTTACGTCGTAGCGGAAATTATGTTAACGATATTTTCAAAATTGATGATCTTACCTTGGATTGTAAAAATTATTCAGTCTCGCGAGGTCGGCAAACAGTACACCTTACCAGAAAAGAATTTGGATTATTAGAATACCTCTTAAGACATCAAAATCAAGTTCTATCCCGCACCGATTTAATTGAGCATGTTTGGGATATCAACGCCGACTTGTTTTCTAATTCTCTGGAAACCCATATTCTTAACTTGCGTAGAAAAATTGAACTCCCCAATCGACCACGATTAATTCATACTATATCTGGCCGGGGCTACAAAATCGGGTTGCAAAAAATAGCAAATTGACGAGGCAGAGTTAATTTTCTATACTTAGAGACTATAAGTAATTAACTATAAAAGAACTAATGACTCAAATTACTGGATTTTTCTCTTGGTTAGGCCAAAAATTAGTTGGGATGGGAAAATTTATTGTTGGTGGTATCTTGCTGTTGGCAATAATAGTGGTAGGGATTATCATTGCTCGAAACGAGCAAATTGCCAAGGATGAACAAGCCAGCCGACCCGAAATCGCACAAATTTTCGAACCATCGATTGGCACGCCGTTGCCTCCTGATGAAAATGGGCGGACCCAAGAATCTGCTGACGAAGACTCCTCGATGGAAGCACCACCTGGAGAAGTCCAAAGTGATAGCACAATTTTTATTGCACCGCCAACTGGCATAGACCTAGCCAAACCAATCAATTACTACAACCAAGATTTAGGTTTTCGTATTACTCTACCACCATATTCCTCTGTTTATGAACAAAATTCATCTATCAAATTCACAGACAACAAAGGTAAACTACTTGCGCTAATCAATGTCGTTCGCGAACAAGACACCCTCGAAAATATTTTATCGCAATTAAAATTGAGCAATGAAGTGTCTAATTTAAGTTTTAGCAATTTGGCAGGAAATAAAGCTCTAAAGTATGACATTGGCTCACATTCGGCCTATGTCTTTACAGCCAACTCTTCAATCTATTACATATCAGGTTATCCAGAAGTCTTAAAACAATTCTCTTTATAAATAAAAGCCCTCATGCAAAGCGAGGGCTTTATATTTGTTGTTTAAAAAAACTCCTCTGGTAGTTCCATGGTCATCTGTGTCTTGCCCGCCGATTCTTTTTGTAAAACAATGCAACCGAATTCTGAACTCATAAATTTAATCGATTCTCCTCCAACAATTAGTTAACAAAATCTAATCTTACTCCAGTTTCCCAATCCATGTCTAATTGCTAAACTATCAATATGAGAATTTTTTTAGCAATACCCTTAAGTGATGAAGTGAAGGATAAAATTGCCGACTTGCGTAGTGAATTTGGACATCTAGATGTGCGTTGGTTAGATGATGATAATCTACACATCACCTTGGTTCCTCCGCAAGAGTATCGCGATCACGAACTTGCGAATCTAATCACCGATTTAATGCGTGTCGAAACCCCTACGCCTTTCGAACTGCACTTTGACAGATTTTTAGCTGGACCAAACCTCAAATCCCCGCGATTATTATGGGTAATTGGTCCTACACCGCCCGAACTACTACAACTCAAAAGCAATCTCGAACAAGAAGTTCGTTACAGACCAGATCGCGGCTTTAATTTACACGCCACCTTAGCTCGATTTAACCGAGAGCAATTAGCTATTCAACCAGAGCTTGGCAGAATCAGAGAAACTCTACATTGGACGATGGTCGCAAATGAATTCGTAATCATGGAATCTTCGCTTAAACATACGGGAGCTGAATACAATATCATCGGTCGGTTTCCATTCATCGCCACAATTTAATTTTTTTTTGAAAAATCATGCAGTTGTTGTTTCCATGCAACAACTGTTTTGTTACAATAGAAGCATGTATACACTCAGAACTAGGTTTGCAAAAGATATTGTCTGCGAGTTTTTACCCCCAACTCGAAAAACAAAAAAACAGCGTGTTATAATTTTTGCCGACGGCATGCCGAGTGTGCCTTCTAAGAAACATCTCTTAGAATTTTTCAGCAAAAAAGGTTTTTGGGTGTTCCACCCACGTTACCGCGGCACTTGGGAAAGCGATGGTAAGTTTTTAGCCAAATCCCCGCACAAAGACATAAAGAATGTAATTGGTGGCCTACACAGCAATTTTGTAAGTCTTTGGGATTACAATCTCGGTGATAAGAAAATATATAAACTATCCCCTGCTCAAATCATTCTAATCGGAAGTAGTTTTGGTGGTCCAGCTGCATTACTTAACTCAGTAGATCCTAGGGTTGATAAAATCATTGCCATCTCTCCAGTCATAGATTGGACCAAGCCAGGTAAAGCAGAGCCACTTGATCTGCTAGCCAAGTTTACAGAACAGGCTTTCGGTAATGGCTATAGAGTTTCTTCGAAAGGGTGGCAAAAGATTAAATTAGGTAAATTCTACAATCCTGTTGCCCAATCTGAGGAAATCGATGGCTCAAAGGCTTTGCTCATTCATGCCAAAGATGATGATGTCTGCCGATATTCTGAAACTAAAAAATTCGCTAGCCAAACCGGAGCCAAGCTCATAACCTTACCGAAAGGCGGTCACCTCGGCGCATCACTTCTACTAACCCCACGCTTCGCAAAAATATTCACTAAATTTATTAACTCAAAATGAAAAAAACCAAAGCTCCATCTGTCGCACCAATTATCCTGCCACCACACCGTAGGTGGTCAAAATTCCTCATAAGTATGGGGGTAATTGGTATTATCGTTGGAGTTGGGTTTTGGTTCACTCATTACTCTAAGCAGGAATCGAGTAATTCAATCGCCGAAGCAGTGAGTTACGCCCCTTCTATTAATGGCAACATGGTAGATGAGCAGTTGGCGGAACTTAGACCAATGGCTGTAGTTATCGAAAACTCTCCAGAAGCTCGTCCGCAATCTGGTTTGTCTGACGCAGAAGTGGTTTACGAGATGGTGTCCGAAGGCGGTATTACTCGCTTCTTGGCTATCTTCCAATCGCGCCAGCCGGAAAGCATCGGCCCAGTGCGCAGCGCTCGCCCGTACTTTAACTTCTTGGCTAATCTTTGGGGAGCAGCTCTCGTGCACTCTGGCGGCAGCACTCAGGCTCTATCCGAATTATCCTCCGGAGTTCACCGGCAACTGTACGACATCAACGAATTTTTCTACGGCAAATACTTTACCCGCGACAGCCGCCGAAGTTCTCCGCATAACCTGTACACCACCTCGGAAGATTTGCGGGAGTTGCTCATCGAAAAAACTCAAACCGCTTGGCAGCCAATACAAGTCTGGGAGTTTGAAAGCACCCCTGTCGACCAACTGGTCACCGAGATTAGTAATATCACCATTCCCTTTTCGGGACCGCTGTTTGCTGCCACCTACCTTTATGACCCCACCACGAATTCTTACCAAAGGTCTTTAACTGGCCGGCCGCACATCGACCGCAACAATGATCTGCAGATCTCAGCCAAAAACGTGATTATCCACCTCACTGATATCACCCCGACTGGCGACGAACTACTCACGATGAATATTCGCTTAACTGGCAGCGGTCCTTGCTACTTATTCGCGTCGGGTAAATTGCAAGAATGCCGCTGGTCTTATGCCGACGGCAAACATGATTACCGGGACGCCGACGGCAACCCGCTCAAGCTCCAACCAGGCCCAACTTGGATTCACATCTTCCCGCAAGACCGCGCCGGTCAATTAGTTTGGAACTAACCTCCAGACAATAAACACGATGTCACCTGCTGTGTTCATGCAGAAATCAGAGCAATCCATGATGCCCTCAGCCATTATCCAGGCAAAATCAATCAGAGTAGTTTATACTTTTTGAGGCTGAACGCTGCCGGGCTACCCAGCGCAGCTGGCGCCACCTACTGTACGCTTTGCAGCAGCGCAGCGCTGGATGCGGGACTGGCAGAATTCGGGCTCTGGCATGGAACAGGGTTTAAGATGTATAATACCCAAGATTACAATAATCGAAGTTACCGGTTTTTCAAGGATACGACTCTATGGCACCGCAAATAGGCTCTACAGCACCCAATTTCTCATTGCCCGATCAGGATGGCCAGAAACATAAACTTACCGACTATAAAGGCCGGTGGGTGTTGCTTTATTTTTACCCCAAGGATGACACGCCGGGCTGTACCACAGAAGCGTGCGCTATGCGCGATAACTTACCCAAGTTCGGTAAACTGCAAGCCAAGGTGTTTGGCATCAGTGTTGATTCCGTAGCCAGTCATAAAAAATTTGCCGAGAAGCATCGGCTCAACTTCACTTTGTTAGCCGATGAGGATAAAGCAGTCGTAACCAAATACGGCGTTTGGCAAGAAAAATCCATGTACGGCCGCAAATATCTAGGCACGGTTCGCAATTCGTTTCTAATTAGCCCGCAGGGAAAAATCGCCAAAATTTACCGCAAGGTAAAGCCCGAGCAACACGCCGCCGAAGTGCTGGCAGATATTAATGAATTATCAATATGAAAAAACACGTTTCCATAACCATTCACGGCAAAGTCCAAAAAGTAGGTTTTCGGTTTAGCGCCATCGAAAAAGCGATCGAATGGAATTTATCTGGCCTTGTGAAAAATTATGAGGATAACAAAGTCCAAATCGAAGTTGAGGGCGAACTAGACAATCTCCAAAAATTTTTGAAGTGGTGCCATGTCGGTCCAGAGGGTGCTAAAATACAAAAAGTGGACTACCAATCCACAGAAGAATTAAAAAACTACGAAACTTTTCAAGCAGAATGGTTTACCTAAATCAAATCTTCTTTACCGCTACTAATTAATCTGCTAATACAAAACCTCTACTCTCCAGGCGCTATAATCGCCGCGGAAGTAGAGGTTTATTGCAAGTGCTTGTGCATAAACGATTCTTAATTGTCTTGTTGACGATACGAGTGTTCGCACTCGTGGGCTTGTCGCTTCTTGATCGCTCAAGCACTTGCCACTAGTAGCGTGCTTTGCATCAATTACTTTCCTTTCTATTTTTAGCTTATAACTAGAAAGCTGCTGTGTCAAGACTTAGTAATTAGAGTTTTCTAAATTTTGGCTATATTATGATTAAAAATTTTTTATTGCTCATATCTTGACCAAACTCAATCCAAAATTATAGAATTAACTCAACTCTCAATTTCCAAATCCAAAGGAGGATCAGAAATGCCTAGCCATATAAACATTATGTTAAACAGTTTTGTGGTAATAATTATAGGAGTTAGTGCCTTATTTTTTGGCGGTAAATACTGGTTTAGCTTTCTAACCAACAACCTCATAACCACAGGAGTGTTAGTTTGGCTAATTGTATGGGTAGCAGTCTTAGCTATCCTAGCCATGGCGGCCAAAGATAGGTTGCTGATTTACTTTTTTAGCATCATTACTTGGTTGGTTGTAGCCATTACAATAATCAAGCTTGGCTACCTAATGATAACCACCACGCAGGGCAACGAAACTTCGATGCTTAAATACGCCATTCCGATGGGTTTATGCACTTTTATCGCAATAACCATCGAATGGTATCACGACTGGAAAAAATCCCCTTGATGAATGTTCACCAAGGGGATTTTTTAGTAATCGCGCAGTTTATGAATATCGGGATGTTCTTTGATGCGCTCTAATGCTTTTGCTTCAATCTGCCGAATACGCTCGCGGGTAACGCCGAACTCTTCACCAACTTCTTCGAGCGTGTGAGTTACGCCATCTTCTAAACCAAAACGCATTTTCAAAATTTTTTGCTCACGCGGGTCTAAATCCTTCAGAATTGTCTCTACGTACTCGCGAAGCAACTGCCGGCCAGCCATTTCAGTTGGCTTAGGCTTATCTTCATCCTCAATAAAATCTTGTAAGTAAGAACTTTCTTCATCGCTAGAGTCTTCGCCTACTGGTGCGTCGATAGAGACTGTTTCTTGCGAAATCTTCTTCAGGTGATAAACTTTATCCACTTCAATGCCCATCTCTGCGGCAATCTCTTCTGGCAGTGGTTCACGACCCAAATCCTGAACCAACTGACGTTCGGCTTGAGCGTATTTATTAAGCGTTTCCACCATGTGCACCGGAATACGAATTGTACGCGATTGATCGGCCAAAGCACGAGTGATCGCCTGCCGAATCCACCACGTCGCGTAAGTTGAAAATTTAAAACCTTTGGTCCAATCGAACTTTTCAACAGCGCGGAATAAACCTAAATTACCTTCTTGTATTAAATCAAGTAAACCAAGATTGCGACCCATATACTTCTTGGCAATAGAAACTACTAAACGCAAGTTGGCTTCGGTTAATTTTTTCCGTGCGCCTTCATCACCTTTTTCGACGCGCTTGGCTAAATCTATTTCTTCTTCGGCTTTAAGTAATGGTACTTTACCGATTTCGCGCAAGTACATTTGAATTGAATCGTCGTAAATATCGCCTAAATCGAATCCTTCCAACAACTCATCTTTTTTCTTACCATCTTCCTCTTCTTTACCAGGACGGGACTGCTCCCAAACACTCGCCACCTCTTGATCGACAATTTCTACTCCATTATCCTCTAATGTGTCCATCACCCGCTCGAGCAAATCGATATCGTCTTCAAGCTGGGGGAAAACATGCAAAATTTCGGCTTCTGTCACAAAGCCTCTGCTCTGCCCTTTAACCATCAAGCTATCTAGTGCCTCTTGAAACTTTTGAGTCTCTTCTTCAGATAAAACCAGCTTGGCTAACTTACGACCTATACGTTTACCTTTCTTCTTCTTCGGAGCTTGCTCTGGCTTTGCACCTTCCTTCACCATCATCCGGCTTTTAATCTTTTTAGGTGAAGTCTTTACTTCTGGCTTCTTCACAGCCTTTTTGGCAACTACTTTAAATTTAGTTTTCGGCGTGATTTTTTTGGCAACTTTCTTCTTTGGTTTAGCCTTAACAGCTTTTCTTACTGTCTTCTTTTTTGCAATTTTTTTCTTACTCGCCATAGTAACTTATAAATGAATGATAAAAATCTCACATGAACTCGATTCAATCTTTACAGAACTTCCTGTATCTGGAATACAATTACAAGAGATGCCTTAGGTAAGACAAATCTTTATGAATCGAAGTTTAATTGTTTTTTGTTTCTTAAGCTTCGCGCAGTTTAGTTTCGATTTCGAAGCGAGTACTGCTCAATTGAGCAAATTTTCCGCCTAACTGCTTAGCTAGTTCGGTATTTTTTTCTTGTTCTGCTTTTTTAATGGCTACTGTTAACTCTTGCAGATAATGCTTGAGTTTAGCGAGCTTAAATTGAAAAAAGCTTTTCTTTAACTCGCGCACGAGCGCCAGTTCATTGTGATCTAGATTTTCTAAGTTTGATTCTACCATAAATATACTTTCGGTGACAAGCGGATCAGTAATTCCTGCTAAGTTTTGACCTAAAATCACTTTCTGAAAATAAGGGCTTAATTCTGCAGAAAGTAAAGCCTCGGGCAAGCCTTCAATCTTTACAAACTCTAAAAAATCTGGAAAAACAATCATTCCGCCTAAAATTTCTCTCTCCCAAATCGATTCTTGGGCAATAGGAATAGCTATTGGTTTAATCTCGTGTGCAGTCGTACCTATTTGAGCATCAGCCGCGGCTCTCTTTAAAGCCGATTCGCTAATCACAAATTCATTGCTAATCTTTTGAATATAATGATCGGCTTCCACAGGATTTTGTAATTGAACTACTAATGGCAACACCGTGTCGGTTAAATATTGTTTTTGCTCTAAACTCCCAAACAAGAATTGTAAACGCGCTTGCTCGATATAATACTCAATCCCGCGAAGACTATTTGCTATTAACTTATCCCAAAGGCTTGGATGTTTTCGAATTACTTCATCTGGATCCTTTGCTGATTCTAGATTTACTACACGGAACTCTAAATCTAATTTTAGAGCCAAATGCGCCGCGCGTAATAAGGCCCTACGACCAGCTTCATCGTTATCAAAAGCAAACACAATCGTATTAACAAAACGTTTTAGAATTTTCAGCTGGTCTTCGGTGAGCGCGGTTCCGCTAGTGGCCACTGTATTCTTAAATCCCGATTGGTGCGCCGAAATCACATCCATCTGTCCTTCCACAATAACCGCTTGTCCAAGTTCGCGAAAGGCATCCTTAGCGAAGTTTAATCCAAACACAATTTTACTTTTATTATAGAGAGGTGTCTCCTGACTATTAACATACTTTGCTTGATTATCTGGAGCGCCTGGTAAGGTTCGGGCTGTGAACGCCACCACTTGCCCGCGCGCATCAAAAATCGGAAAAGTAATCCGACCGCGAAATCGATCGAAAACTTTTCCGTTTTCACTCTTTGCCAAAACGCCAGCTTTCACGGCTTGCTCTAGCGAAACGTTTTTAGCCTTCAATGCGCTGCTTAGCGCATCAAAACTGTCGGGCGCAAAGCCAATACGCCAGCGCTCAATAGTTTGCGGCGACAGTTCGCGCTCCTGTAAATATTTTTGCGCGACCGGCGAAGAGGTTAATGCCTTTTGAAAAAAGCTGGCCGTAAATTCGTTGATGCGCACCAACTCTTCCACCTCGCTCTTGGCCGGACCACTGCTACGATACTGCGGTAGCTCTACACCAGCCAATTCGGCGGCCATTTCCAATGCCTCGCGGAACTCCAGGTTTTCGTAGCGCTTCAGGAAGCCAATCACGTCACCGCCCTCGCCACAGCCAAAACAATGCCAAATCTGCTTTTGGGGCGAAACCATAAAACTGCCGGTTTTCTCACTATGAAACGGGCACAAACCTTTCAGATTGGCGCCGCTTTTTTTGAGCTGAACATAGCGGCCAATTACATCGCCGATATCAAGCTTGTCTTTAATGTCTTGTATCGTATTATCTGACATAAAAATAGGGTGTTTCTCTCTTTAGAGTATAGATTTTGGACCGAATAAGCAACTCGACAAACACCACTAAAAGTGTTAGAATAATCAAGATTTCCGACTAAATAACAAGGGTTTTTACATATTAGTGATTTGCTGATTTTCGGTGCGGAAGCTGGTCAAGCGGAAGCTTGATCTACGATATTCTTTAGTAAGTGAGTGGCAGCTTTGCCGCCACGAACGAGGAGCGGGACACGAGCAGCAGCGAGTGGATCCGCGACCAAGATACGGAAGCGTCGCATAGTGGTCGAGTGCGCGGGCTTGGAAAGCTCGTAAGGTGAAAGCCTTCGAGGGTTCGAATCCCTCCGCTTCCGCCAATAGGGTGTAAATAATTAATTACGGAAAGGACTTATGGCCAAATCGCAACTCAACAACCTTAGCAAGCGCCAGATTCTGGAAAGCTTGATGTACGAACAAAACCAAAGCAATGCGACTTTATCGCGCCTGATTACCGCGGTGGCGCGCACGGCTGGCATTGATCCGGACACGCTCGCGGAAAACTTCATTGACGACAAAGCCAATCAAGCCTACGTGGAAAAATTTAACGCCGGAGTCAAAGCCAAGCATGCGACGAAGCACGGTCATGACGACTCCGCAGCCAAGCCAACACCAACCGAACAACCCGATGCTAATTAAGTTGATTTGGGCGCCGGCCGCAGTGCTGGTGCTGCATGTTATCGCGATGCTCGCTGGTTGGTATCAACTCATTTCTTGGCTCGACTCGCCGATGCACTTTTTGGGCGGCATTGCTATTGCTACTTCTGCATACTTCTTTTGGAATGGAGCGCAAATTACCAGCAAACAATTTCGGCCAATACTTCTGAAACTGTTATTTATCTTAGCAATTGTTGCGCTCGCCGCAGTAGCTTGGGAATTTCTAGAATTTGGATTAGATAGAACTTTTGGCACCGTCATGCAACCTAGCGTTCAAGATACAATAAAAGATCTAGCCTTGGGACTGCTTGGTGGAAGTTTCATCAGTGCCTTCTTATTATATAAAAACCGCTAATTCTAGCGGTTTTTAGTTTATTTCACAGTGACTGCTTGCACCAAGTTCATTCGCTCTCCCAATGGATTCCCGGCCACAAGCACTGCTTTTTGTCCGCGGCGGATGAGACCCAGTCGTTTGCCTTGCGTCACAAAGTGATTCAATAGTCCTTCGACATTTTTTAAGGCGCGCAAGCTTTTTACATAGAGCGGCCTTACGCCCCATAATAACGCCATCTGGCGATAAACTTTTTGGTTATCTGTAATAATCAAAATCGGGGCCATTGGCCGCTCGCGCGAAACGAATCTTGCGGTATAACCACTTTCGGTTGTGCCAATTATCGCCCCAGCGTCTACGCCAATTGCTAACCTGTGCACCGCCCCAGCGATGAGCGAAGCTTTATAATCATCGTTACCAGCTTCTTGATTAAAAACTTCGGCTGGTAAATCATCATAGGGCGAACTTTCTGTAGCTTCGATAATCCGGCGCATCTCGCGCACCGCTTCAATAGGATAACTGCCTGTGGCGGTCTCTCCTGATAACATAACACTATCTGCATGATCAATGACGCTATTGGCTACATCCGAAACCTCGGCTCGCGTTGGCCGAGGGTTGCGAATCATGGAATCGAGCATTTGGGTAGCAACTATGACGGGTTTAGCTACTGCGTTACATTTGGCAATCAAATCCTTTTGTATCAACGGCACTTGCGAATCGGCAATCTCAACCCCCAAATCGCCTCGAGCAATCATAATGCCATCGGCGGCGCGTAGAATCTCTGCGAAGTTTTGCACTGCTTCCTTGCGTTCGATTTTGGCGATAATATTCGGAGCAGTTAGCCCTCGCGGCAAATATTTGGCAATCTGTTTTCTCAAATTCAAAATATCCTTGGCGTTTCTGACGAATGACAAAGCGACAAAGTCCACATCATTTTCCAAGCCAAATTTTAAATCCTGTAAATCTTTCTTCGTAAGTATCGGAAAAGTTACTGTTGAATCTGGAAGATTCACACCTTTATGCGATTTCACTACTCCTCCATTCACAACCTTGCAAGTAATGAGGCTGTTGCGAATAGAATTGATACGAAGCTCCATAAGACCATCTTCGATTAAAATTCGCTCGCCTTTTTTGACGCTACTACTGATGTCGAAATCCATCACTAAATCTTTGCCAATGACAACGCTCTGACCCTTTTTTATGGTCAACTGCTTAGGCATTTGCCCAACACGAATCTTAGGGCCTTGTAAATCCTGCAGAATCGCAACTGGTTTTCCAGCCGCTTTAGCCGCCGCCCTAACAATTTTTATGAGCTGTAAATGGTTTTCGTAGCTGCCGTGGGAAAAATTCAGCCGCGCCACATCCATGCCGTTTTTAATCATCTGCGTCAAAACCTGCTTCTTTTCTGAAGCCGGCCCTATTGTTGCAATAATTTTAGTTCGTTTCATAAAGAGATTTGATTTACTAGTAAATCATAACAAAAAACACTAGTTCGCACTAGTGTTGATCGGTCCGACATCCGTCAAATATTTGATGTACAGCCCATCAAGCTCCCTCTTTAAGTCTACAATGTACTGAACGTGAGCTGGGTGTTCACCGCCGGCATTAGCCATAAAAAATGCACTTAGTTTAATCTCTGCCTCAATCTTATTTTTCAAGGCGGCAATTTCTGGTGGGTACACTCCGGTTTCAGCCATGTGAGCGGCTTCCCGAAGACCTTTTTTGGTTGGTTTAAAAATTCGTAGCGTCATATTTCCTCCATTAATCTAAAACAATATTTTAACAATAAGGACTACTCTGGTCAACCTAGAATAAAGTGCTTTGTTTGGGCTTGAGTAAAAGTTTTTCCCGTTCCTCGGATGAATAAATCTGGATCTTGCCGAACACGCCGTCGTAACCACCGGCAATGTGTACGCGGCCGTCGCGCACGCGGAGGATGCTTTCGGCGAGTGTTGCCGAGCCGAGCTTGGTTAATTCATCCGCGTTGGCATTCAAAAGGATTTCAAATTCCGGCAACTGAGCCACCATGGCTTCGTATTGCGCTTGAACTTTTTTGCTGGCAGGGCCCACACCCAAGGTGTCGGCAATGATTTCTTCCAGCGGGATAATGCTTTTGAAGGGAATCCTATTTATTCCCTCCCCTTGATGGGGAGGGCTAGGGAAGGGAGACGATTCTTCACCCCCTCCTGGCCTCCCCCATGAAAGGGGAGGAAGCAGAGAAAGATCATCAACCCTGGCCATCACGCCGCGCAATAATTTCTTTTTGCAGACCGGGCAAATCCCACCCAGCTCCTTGGTACGGCTCGGTTCGCAGGAAAATTTACAATCAGCGTGGCCGTCCAGATGATACTTCCCTTCTTCGGGAAAAAACTCAATGGTGTATAAAAACTCTTCGGGTGGGCGCTCGCGGATGACCCGGATAATTTCAGAAAAAGATAATTTTTCTTTATCAATTTCAAAAACATTGGCTTCGCGGCCCAGTTTGCGCAAACTATGGGCGTCGGAATTCGAGATAAGGGTAATATTATCGAGCGCACCGACTTTCCAATTCATTTTGGGGTCGCTCGACAAGCCGGTTTCGATGGCAAAGATATGTTTAGCCTCTTCGCCGAAGGCTTCTTCGAGAGAATCAAAGCCGGACAGCGAACCGAACACGCCAAAGTGCGGCGTCCAGGCGTGGGCAGGAATGAGTTCAATGCGCGCGTCCGCCTCTTTGCAAATCCTCACCAACTCATCGCAGTGCACGCCCATCATCGGGCGGCCATCGGCTTTGAGATTGACGCCGCGCTTTTCGAGTAGCGCAATCAATTTATCCACGGCAGCAAAGTTGGGCGCGAACACCAAATTGTGCACGCGTCGCACTTTGTCGCCCTGTTTATAAATCGAGGCGAGCTCGGTAGTGAGCATGAACAGCGCTTCTGAATCGCTATTTTTAACCTTATATAAGCCTGATTTTGCCTCTTCCAAATTCTCCTTGAGCTCGCCGAGCCAAGCCGGATGAGTGAAGTCGCCGGTACCGAGAATATTAATTCCTTTTTTATCAGCCCAAGCCGCCAAATTAACCGGGACTAAATCCCGGCTGCAAGCGCGCGCGTATTTGGAATGGATGTGGAGATCGGTAATAACTTTCATACTCTCAACAGACAATGCATAATTATTATCGTGCCCTGCATACACAGGGCCCGCAATGACATTGTTTATTATGTCGTTGCCAGCCAGCACGAAGTACCGAGCGAAGCAATCTAATTTTAGTTTGCTTCGGGCTTCGCCCTCGCAATGACAGTTAAATTAGTTTGCGGGCGAACTCTAAGTGCGCTGGCGTATTGATGCCGTAAATTTCTTCGGCTGCGATCGGTAAAGAATAAATTGTTTGTCCATCTTGAATAGCCAATTCTACAATATCGGTTAAATAAAATTCGTGCTGGGCATTTTCACTGTTCACTCGTTTCAGCTGCTCAAACACCCACTCCGAATTAAACATATAAATCCCAGGGTTAACTTCGGTGATTTGTTTTTCTTCTTCGGTGCAATCTTTGTATTCGCGAATTTTAACAATGTGGCCTTGCGGATCGCGAATAATCCTACCAAAGCCCAAGAAGTGCTCATACTGATGTTCGAAATTCGGCACCACGCCGGTAAACATCGAGATCATGGCGTGATTACTGTTGTGCAGTTCTATTAATTTTAAAAGAGATTCTTGCCGAGTGAAGGGCATGTCGCCATAGAGCACAATAAAATTTTTCGCCGTAATTGCGCTTTGCGCCGACATCACAGCATGCGCTGTACCGTTTTGGTCAAATTGCGTCACATAAAGGTAATCTGGTCCGAGCGTTTCTTCAACCAACTCTTTCTTAAATCCAACCACGATAATGGGTGTCGTGTCTTGCGGTACGGTTTTAATTTCATTGAGTAGGTGCGCAATGACCGGCTCATCATGAAGCGGGAGCAGTACTTTGGGCACATCCGCACCCATGCGCGTGCCTTTACCAGCTGCTAAAATAACGATTTGTTGAGACATATTTCTAAATTAAAAGCCTAAGCGTCCTGCTTAAGCACATGAGTATTATATCAAAAAACTCGCTGTTCAGGCGAGTTTTTTATTAAAGGGCAGCTGCGTCCCAATCAATTTTCGCTCTGCTCAAATAGGCAGTCCAATCCTCGCTAACGCTCAAATTGTCGAGCCTTTCCCCAAACTGCTTAACCTCCCGCAAAGCGGAGTCGGCCCAAGCAGTTTGGGGGCCCCGATAAGTATCTTTCATATAATAAAACAATCCGCTATTAGCGGATTGTTTTATTAAAGGGCAGCTACCTACTTTTGCACTGGCATGCACCAGACTATCATCGGCACAAACGCGTTTTACTTCTGAGTTCGGGATGGGATCAGGTAGGACCGCGCCGTAAAGGCCACCCGACCGGCAATTCCTTAAAGCTTGCGCTAAAAGAAACTACCGGCCCGAAGGCCTTTACAGATCCTTCGGCCTTTCGGCCTCAGGATGACACCTTGCATGTGTCGCTTTGAAAACTAAATAGTGGTAATGAGCATAATACCTAGCTCATATTGTAAGACGATGAACATTGATGACAATCACAAATTGCTTGTCAAAGATTGTGTAACCTGTTACTTGTTTCTGCTTGCGCAAAAACAAGAAAGTTAGATTAAAACTTTCGGATGATTAGTATTGCTCGGCTCAATGCATTACTGCACTTACACCTGCAACCTATAAAATCGTAGTTTTTATCCAGGCAAGCCCTTCAAAAAACATTGATTGAAATACGCAGTAGTCTCCTGCGATCCTTTCGCCCCCGAAGGGACAACGAAAACTAGTCTTGTGGACAGCTTCGCGCTTATATGCTTTCAGCGCTTATCTAAACTGGACCTAGCTACCCCGCCATGCTCCTGAAGGAACAACGGGTACACCAGAGGTCCATGCACCTCGGTCCTCTCGTACTAGAGGCGCGCCCACGCAATTTTCGTACACCCACAGCAGATAAGGACCAAACTGTCTCACGACGTTTTGAACCCAGCTCGCGTACCACTTTAATCGGCGAACAGCCGAACCCTTGGGAGCTTCTTCACCCCCAGGATGTGATGAGCCGACATCGAGGTGCCA